>NZ_LXEU01000046.1 GCF_001654985.1 Kluyvera georgiana ATCC 51603 | reverse complement strand
CTCTCAGCCACAGCAACGCAGTAAAAATGTATACCCCGCCGTAGGCCGCGTACACGCGCCCGCTGGCCGTCGGATGCAGCGTCAACAGCCAGACAAACAGCGCCAGCGCCACCCCGGCGGGCAGGAGTAATAACGGCGTTGCGCCGCGTTTAAGCCACAGCCACGGCAGGTAGCAGCCAATAATTTCACACAGTGCGGTGGCAAAAAACAGCAGCGAGGTCTTTATCATCGTTAATCATCATTTACTTACGGTGGGCTTATCATACGTAAAAATAAGCCTCAATCGACCATGCTATTTTCGCGGGTATGCCAGCCCAAAGAGATGTAGTAAACTGCTTAGCAGGAGCCATTGTTTTTATCACGTTAAAGGAACCCGCAAATGAAAATTACACTTGGCAAACGCCTGTGCCTGACGGCAATGCTCGCGCTGGGTGCCATCGTGTACACCGCGTCTGCGTCTGCTGAAACCAGCAAGCTGATCATTGAATCTGGCGATAGCGCGCAGAGCCGCCAGAACGCAGCGATGGACAAAGAGCAGTGGAACGACACTCGCCAGCTGCGTCAGAAAGTGAATAAGCGCGCGGAAAAAGAGTGGGACAAAACCGACGTGGCATTTGACGCCCGCGATAAGTGTCTGCAAAGCCCGAACGTCAACGCCTACTGGGAACCCAACACCCTGCGCTGCCTTGACCGCTCAACGGGCCGCACGCTGAACCCATAATCGACGAGGGCGCCACTGGCGCCCTTTTTATCGTTGGCCTGTGTGAACGTTAGTAGTATTCAATCGCGTTTTTAATCGTATAGCGTTGGGTGGTGGCGGGCTTCACGCTCTCATCCACAATCGTCAAATCACAGCTCACCGGGTTATCATAACCGTCGTAATCGCAGCTTTGCGTAACGTTGCCAATAGGCTGCTTATTCAGCAGGCTCACCGAGGTATAATCGAGCTTCTTACGTACGTCCTGCGATGGCGTTGAGATAATCGACAGCGTTTTATCTTTCACGGTCGACGTTTTGCCCAGCGGATACCCTTCAGCATCGTAGCGGTAATCTACTTCACTCTCTTTACCCAGCGCCTTCACCACAAAACCGTTATCGTCGGTTTCCCAGGTCACGCCCGCCGACGGGAACTCGGCCAGCTGACATTTCCCCTGCAAGCGCACGCGTTTTTCATGCGTCACACCGTCGAGATAATAGTTCGCGTTCAGCACCAATAGCGCACCGGTATCGTCTTCAATGTTGTGGAACTCCAGCATATCGAAACATCCTTCCGGTGAAACCTGCGCGCTCACACGCTTTGCCACCTCTCCCTTTTCGTTGAGCAACGTTTGGCTGAAGTCTTTCACCGGCCCGCGCAATGGGTCGAAATCAAACTCATTGGAGAAACTGGCCATTTCCGGCGTGAACGCCGCCGGGGTATCGTTCTTCTCACAACCACTTAGCAGAGTCATCACTGACGCCAGCAAAATCACTTTCTTCACACCGTCATCCTGTTTCGGGAGTTTTCTCAATCATATGAGGAAATACAATTATTTACACTAGTACTGCTATACTTTTTACGTCTTAAACGAAAAGGAGCCGAACATGAGAACTTCACGCTGGCTACTGGCACTCCTGCTGGCAGGCACCATGCCCGTCCTGGCGGCCGTACCGGATTCCTGTGAACGCGTTCGCAGCGACATTCAGCAGAAAATTATCCACAACGGCGTCGCGGAAAGCGCTTTTACTCTTGATGTGGTCCCTAACGATCAGGCCGACCAAGCGGGTGCCCAGGTTGTCGGCCACTGCGCTAACGATACCTTTAAAATTCTCTACACCCGTACCGATAACGCTCAATGATGTTCTGCCGCCTCCGCTGGAGGCGGCCTCGCTTACGCCTTTTGCTCGACAATAAACTCCAGCGCCACCCCAATCAGCACACCGTCCCTCAGCGAACGATCGTCCGATAACGCATCCAGATCCCCCTGGAAGCGCAGCTTTTGCGTCGACGTATTGATCGTGAGTTTTGAGTGTAGACAGGGAAGCGCCTGCGACGTAATGGGATAGACCACTCGACCGGATACCAGCACTGGGATCTTGCGCAACGCCGTCTCCTGTAGCACACCAACCGTCGAATAAAGCACCGCCAGCGGCGTCACCGCCAAAACCGGTTGGTTTGTCACGCTGATAAAATCGAGCAAAATTTCGGGGCGTAAAAAATTTACCCCTTTATAAGGAACCGTGACCGTATCAATCGCGGGCATCGGGATAACTTGCGTAGCAATGTCCTGCATAGGGTTCTTCCATAAGCGTAGGATGAGGCCAATATTCCGGTCACCGATACCGCCGGGTGACCGTAAATAGCGTGTTTTATTGTTGTAAAACAATTATGCACAGCGCTCCCTTTACAGGCAAATGTCGCCCACAAAATCTCGACGCTGGGATCTCTTCAGAATTGACCGGGGTTAATACTTGTATACCACCACAAGGGTATCATTTTCGTCCCTTAGTCGGTTCTTAATTTCAGGTCGAAATCATCAAATAATAATAGAGTGAGCGATGTCTAATCAGGAAAAACCAGGGGGGCTAAGTCGACGTACCCTTATTAAATCGTCGGCGATAGGATCCCTGGCGCTTGCCGCGGGCGGCCTCTCTTTGCCCTTCTCCCTGCGAGCAACCGCCGCCGCCGTGCAGCAGGCCGCTCAGGTCGAAGATAAAGTGGTCTGGGGCGCCTGCTCCGTTAACTGCGGCAGCCGATGCGCGCTGCGCTTGCACGTAAAAGACAATGAAGTTTATTGGGTTGAGACCGACAACACGGGCCACGATATTTACGGCGATCATCAGGTGAGAGCCTGCCTGCGCGGACGTTCCATTCGCCGTCGTATCAACCACCCGGACCGACTGAACTACCCGATGAAGCGCGTGGGCAAACGAGGCGAAGGAAAATTTGAACGTATCAGCTGGCAGGAAGCGCTGGATACGATTGCCGATAACCTAAAACGCGTCGTGAAGGACTACGGCAACGAAGCCGTGTACATCAACTACTCTTCCGGCATTGTTGGCGGCAACATTACTCGTTCGTCCCCTTCTGCCTCTGCGGTGATGCGCCTGATGAACTGCTACGGCGGTTCGCTTAATCAGTACGGCACCTACAGCACCGCGCAAATTGCCTGCGCAATGCCGTACACCTACGGAACCAATGACGGCAACAGCACTTCTGACATCGAAAACAGCAAACTGGTGGTGATGTTCGGCAACAACCCGGCGGAAACCCGTATGAGCGGCGGCGGAATTACCTGGTATCTGGAACAGGCGCGGGAACGCTCAAATGCGCGCATGATCGTTATCGATCCACGCTATACCGACACCGCCGCCGGGCGTGAAGATGAATGGATCCCCATTCGTCCCGGCACCGACGCGGCGCTGGTCGCCGGTATTGCGTGGGTATTAATTGAGGAAAACCTGGTCGACCAGCCGTTCCTCGATAAGTACTGCGTGGGATATGACGAAAAAACGCTGCCGGAAGGCGCTCCGGCAAATGGTCATTATAAAGCCTATATTCAAGGCCTGGGCGATGATGGCATAGCCAAAACGCCGCAGTGGGCCTCTCGCATTACCGGCATTCCGGCTGACCGCATTATCAAACTGGCGCGTGAAATCGGCAGTACTAAACCGGCCTATATCTGCCAGGGCTGGGGCCCGCAACGTCAGGCCAACGGGGAGCTTTCCGCACGCGCCATTGCCATGCTGCCTATTCTGACCGGCAACGTCGGTATTAACGGCGGGAACAGCGGTGCCCGCGAGTCGACCTACACGATCACCATTGAGCGTTTCCCGGTGCTGGAAAACCCGGTAAAAACCGCCATCTCCTGCTTTACCTGGACGGATGCAATCGACCACGGCGCGGAGATGACCGCCACCCGCGATGGCGTGCGCGGCAAAGACAAACTCGACGTGCCAATCAAGTTTTTCTGGAACTATGCCGGTAACACCATCATCAACCAGCACTCGGACATCAACAAAACCCACGAGATTTTGCAGGACGAAAGCAAATGCGAAATGATTGTGGTGATTGAAAACTTTATGACCGCCTCGGCCAAATATGCCGATATCCTGCTGCCTGACCTGATGACCGTCGAGCAAGAGGACATCATTCCGAACGACTATGCCGGTAATATGGGTTATCTGATCTTTATCCAGCCCGCAACCGCGCCGAAGTTCGAGCGTAAGCCTATTTACTGGATCCTCAGCGAAGTGGCCAAACGCCTTGGTGATGACGTGCATCAAAAATTTACCGAAGGCCGCACTCAGGCCGAGTGGCTGCAGTATCTGTACGCTAAAATGCGCGCGAAAGACCCGGCGCTGCCGAGTTACGACGAACTCAAAAAAATGGGTATCTACAAGCGTAAAGATCCGAACGGTCATTTTGTCGCCTACCGCGATTTCCGCAACGATCCGCAAGCCAACCCGCTGAAAACCCCGTCGGGGAAAATCGAAATTTATTCCAGCCGTCTGGCGGACATCGCCGCAAAATGGCAGTTGGAAAAAGATGAAACCATCAGCCCGCTGCCGGTCTATGCCTCTACCTTTGAAGGCTGGGACGACCCGATGCGCGACAAATTCCCGCTCCAGCTGTTCGGCTTCCACTATAAGGCCCGGACGCACTCCAGCTATGGCAACGTCGATGTGCTGAAGGCCGCCTGCCGCCAGGAAGTCTGGCTCAACCCGATTGACGCGCACAAACGCGGCATTCAGAACGGCGATATGGTGCGGGTCTTCAATGGCCGCGGTGAGGTGCGGATACCCGCAAAAGTCACGCCGCGCATCATGCCGGGCGTGTCAGCCATGGGCCAGGGCGCATGGCACGACGCGCAGATGGATGGCGATCGTATCGACCACGGTTCCTGCATCAACACGCTGACCACCCACCGCCCTTCACCGCTGGCGAAAGGCAATCCACAGCACACCAACCTGGTTGAGATCGAGAAGGTATAAGGACTAGCTGATGAGTACCCAATACGGATTTTTCATTGACTCAGCCCGCTGCACCGGTTGTAAAACCTGCGAGCTGGCGTGTAAAGATTACAAAGACTTAACCCCGGACGTCAGCTTCCGCCGTATTTACGAATACGCGGGCGGCGACTGGCAGGAGGATAACGGCGTCTGGAACCAGAACGTCTTCGCCTACTACCTGTCGATTGCCTGTAACCACTGCGAAGATCCGGCCTGTACCAAAGTGTGCCCCAGCGGCGCGATGCACAAACGTGAAGACGGCTTTGTGGTCGTTAACGAAGATGTTTGCATCGGCTGCCGTTACTGCCACATGGCCTGCCCGTACGGCGCGCCGCAGTACAACGCGGCAAAAGGCCACATGACCAAATGCGACGGCTGCCATGAGCGCGTGGCAGAAGGCAAAAAACCAATCTGCGTGGAATCCTGCCCGCTGCGCGCGCTGGACTTTGGGCCGATTGAAGAGCTGCGCCAGAAGCACGGTCAGCTGGCGGCCGTTGCGCCGCTGCCGTCGGCGCATTTCACCAGGCCGAACATTGTGATTAAACCGAACGCCAATGCACGTCCGTGCGGCGATACCACTGGCTATCTGGCCAATCCGAAGGAGGTGTGAGATGGGCAACGGATGGCATGAATGGCCGCTGGTGCTGTTTACCGTACTGGGACAATGTGTGGCTGGCGCGACCATTATTAGCGGCATGGGTTGGCTGGCGGCACGTCATGAAGCCGCCGATCAGCGGCGCATCGTGCTGAGTATGTTCTTCCTGTGGGTCATCATGGGGATAGCCTTTTTTGCGTCGGTACTGCATCTCGGCTCACCGCTGAGGGCGTTTAATTCGCTCAACCGGGTCGGCGCTTCTGCGCTGAGCAATGAAATCGCCAGCGGATCCCTTTTCTTCGCCGTGGGTGGATTCTGGTGGCTGCTCTCAGCGCTCGGTAAAATGCCGCAGGCGCTGGGGCGCATCTGGCTCATCGTCAGCATGCTGCTGGGTCTGGTATTTGTCTGGGCAATGACACGTGTTTATCAGATAGATACTGTGCCAACCTGGTATAATGGTTACACGACAGCCTCGTTCTTCCTGACCGTGCTGCTCACCGGGCCGCTGTTTGCCACCTTGTTGTTAAAACTGGCAAAGGTGCCGTTTAACGGCAAATTCTTCGCGGCATTAAGCGTGCTGGCCTTGCTGGCAAGCCTGGCGGTGGTGGTTTTACAGACCAGCGAGCTGGGCTTCATCCACAGTTCCGTACAGCAGGCTAACGCGCTGTTGCCCGACTGGGGCGTCTGGCAGGTTTGGCGCTTCGTCCTGTTAGCGGCCGGATTAGGCTGCTGGATCTGCCCGCTACTGCGCCGCGTTCCATCAACGGCGCTCGGTCTGACTGTCGGCCTGGTTCTGATGATAGCGGGAGAGCTGATCGGCCGCGGACTGTTCTACGGCCTGCATATGACCGTTGGTATGGCGATTGCCGGGTAATCTATCGGCGCGGGAACTGACCCGCGCCTCTTTAAGGAATTGCAGTAATGAATGACGTTCAGCACAACGACGCCTTAGCTTTTTCTGCTCGCGTATTGGGAGCACTGTTTTACTTCGCACCGGACAGCGCGCTTGCCGAGCCGCTGGTTGCCGCTTTTCGTGATGGCGAATGGGCCGCTCAGTGGCCATACCCGGTCGCCAACGCCGATGCGCTGTCCGCCGCTTTTGCCGCACCCGGTGATGAATCGCTGGCGGAAGCCTGGCAACGGCTGTTTATTGGCCCGTCGGCCCTGCCGTCACCGCCGTGGGGCTCCGTGTGGTTAGACCGCGAAAACGTTCTGTTTGGCGATTCCACTCTGGCACTGCGCCAGTGGATGCGGGAAAACCAGATTGCGTTCGACGTTGCGCAAAATGAGCCGGAAGATCATTTCGGTACCCTGCTGATGCTGGCGGCCTGGCTCATTGAAAACGATCGTCAGGAGGCTTGCGACCAACTGCTGGCCTGGCACCTGCTGCCGTGGGCACCGCGTTTCTTGAGTGAGTTTGTCGCAAAAGCCAATCACCCGTTTTTCACGGCGTTGGCTGAGATAGCGCAGGACACCCTCGCCCAGTGGCAGTCTCAACTGCTGATCCCGGTCGCCGATAAAAAACTGTATCGCTAAGCCTCTAAAATTCTATGCAGCGTCTACACCATTACCCTGACATTATGGCGATGTTCCGTCGTCTGCTTTTCGCTACCGTCATTGGCGTCCTCGCGGCGCTGGCGGTAGCGCTGTTCCGTCACGCGATGTATCTGCTGGAGTGGCTGTTTTTAAGCAACGACAGCGGTAGTCTGGTCAACGCCGCTGAAGGTCTGGCCTGGTGGCGACGTCTTATCACCCCCGCCCTTGGAGGGCTGGCAGCCGGTATGCTGTTATGGAGCTGGCAACGTTATACGCGTCAGCGCCCTCATGCGCCAACAGACTACATGGAGGCTCTGGAGAGCGACGAAGGCAGGTTCGACACCGGCTCCAGCCTTGTCAAATCAACCGCCTCTCTGCTGGTCGTAGCCAGCGGCAGCGCGATTGGCCGTGAAGGGGCAATGATTTTGCTGGCGGCGCTAGCGGCTTCATTTTTCGCCCAACGCTTCACGCCAAAAGCGGAATGGAAACTGTGGATCGCCTGCGGAGCCGCTGCCGGGATGGCTAGCGCCTACCATGCTCCGTTAGCCGGTAGCCTGTTTATTGCCGAGATCCTCTTCGGCACGCTCATGCTCGCCTCGCTCGGGCCGGTGGTGATTGCGGCGGTTGTCGCTCTGCTCACAACGCAGGCGATGAACGGCGGCGCAGAGCTGCTTTATCGCGTCGGGGCCATTCCCGCGCTCACTGCCACGCATTATGCGCTGATACTGGCCACGGGTCTTCTGTGCGGGCTCGGGGGCCCGTTACTGATGTGGTTAATGGATACGACTCATCGCGGTTTCCTGGCGCTGAAGTTGTCTCCACCGTGGCAGCTCGCCCTGGGTGGGCTTGTCGTCGGGATACTGTCGCTGCTCACCCCCGCGGTATGGGGTAATGGATACAGCGTCGTGCAAGGGTTCTTACTGACGCCGCCCGCTCTGAGCATCATCGCTGGGATCTTCGTGTGCAAACTGCTCGCCATTCTCGCCAGCAGCGGTTCAGGCGCGCCCGGCGGGGTGTTTACTCCCACGCTATTTATTGGTTTAGGGCTAGGTATTGTGTTTGCGAATACGTGGAGTCTGGGATTTCCGGGTCACGAAGGTATCGCGATACTGCTGGGGATTACTGGAATGGCTACCCTGCTGGCGGCCACGACGCATGCGCCGATTATGTCGACGCTGATGATTTGTGAAATGACCGGGCAATATACGCTGCTGCCCGGTTTGCTGGTTGCCTGCGTGTTGGCGTCAGTGCTGTCGCGCACCTTACGCCAGAATTCTATCTACCGTCAGCACGTTACGGAGCATCGCTAAATCAACATACTGGCTGAGCTCGCGCTGTTCCGGACGCGGCAGATACGGCAGTTCGCCGATCAGCGGTGCGGGCAGTTTTTTGCTCAGCACATCAATAATTTCCGCATAGTGCGCCAGCCCTGGGTTGATACGGTTGGCCACCCAGCCAATGAGCGGCAGACCGTCGTTGGCAATGGCCTGAGCGGTCAGCAACGCATGGTTGATGCACCCTTCCTGAATCCCCACCACCATCAGCACCGGCAATTGCTCCTGCACCACCCACTCAGAAAGCGGACGCAAATCGTTCATCAGGCTGCGCCAGCCCCCCGTTCCTTCCACCACCACGTTATCAACCTGGCGGCTCAGATTCGCCAATCCGTCGGACAACAGCGTGTAGTTAATGGGACAGCTATGGGCAACGCTGCTCTCTTCTTCGCTCAGCGCGATAGGGTTAATCGCCTCATAAGGTAACGCCAGCGATGACACGCTTTGCAGCACCAGCGCATCTTTGTTGCGTAGCCCCTCAGCGGTCTCTCGACTGCCCTTGGCAACCGGCTTATAGCCTGCCACCCGTTTCCCGCTGGCGGCGAGCGCCTGCAATAGCGCACGAGAAACCACCGTCTTGCCGACAGAAGTATCAGTTCCAGTAATAAAGAAACGATTTAGCATCACTAACTAGCCCCACAATTTTGCCGACAGAATATCAAGACAATGAATAATTCAACGGGGTGAAAGTTTACGTGATGCGTCAGGAGGTCGGATTGAGATAGCGCAATTTTTTGCAAAATGGCAAAAAATGTTAACCCTGTAACAGTCTGATCAGCAGCGTTCCATTATATAGCGCATCTTTTACCAGCGCCGCTCCGGCCATCGTGCCGCGGTTGGAGAACTGCGTTTGCTCTACGGCGATATGTTTACTGTAGGCCGGCAGCGACTGCTGGCGAATACAGTCGCCAATCGCCGGAAAGAGGATGTCCGCCGCCTGGTTAAACGGAGAACCAATGAGAATTTTTTGTGGATTGAACAGATTGACCATAATCGCAAGGATACGACCAACGTTGGTGCCGATGCTGCTAATGATGTCTTTTGCCAGCAGATCGCCTTGCAGCGCCGCCTGGCACAGCCAGTCTACGGTAAGCGGCTTTTGATGTAACATCGAACTCATTGATTGCTGCATCCGCACTTGAGTGAGCTCAAGCACGCTCTCCACGCTGGCTATCGTTTCCAGACAGCCGTGATTACCGCAGTAACAGCGCTTGCCATAGGGGTCAACCTGAGTATGGCCAATCTCGACCAGGCTGCTGCTTCCGGCATGCAGTAAGCGACCATCGGTAATCACCCCTGCGCCCACGTTATGGTCAATCACCACCTGAATCACGTCGCGCGCTCCCCGAGAAGCCCCGAACAGCGCTTCGGCCATGGTCCAGGCGCTGATGTCGTGCTGGATATACACCGGCACGCCGGTATGCGCCTCCAGCGTTTCCCCCAGCGGAACATCTTTGACGTCATAAAAGGGCATGCGATGAATAATGCCATTTTCGGTATCGATGATGCCCGGCAGCGTGATAGCAATGGCCGTTAAGCGTTCCAGCAGATTTTGATGACGAATAAAGAACTGGTCGATATGCGACAGTACGCGGTTAAGGAAAGGCGTTTCGTCTACCAGCGCCAGCTCAAGCTGTTCTTCTACCACCAGTTTGCTGCTAAGGTCGCGCAGCGCCAGATGAATATCACCGCGGCTGATGCGCACAGCGAGGTAGTGCCAGGCTTCGGTTTCCACCATTAGCCCTACTGCAGGGCGCCCGCGACTCCCCGCCTCCTGGATTTCCGTTTCCTGTACCAGATGGGCTTCCAGCAGTTCACGGACAATTTTGGTAATACTGGCAGGGGCCAGTTGCGCAAGTCGGGAAAGGTCAATACGCGAAACCGGGCCAAGCTGATCAATGAGACGATAAACCGACCCTGCATTGGTCTGCTTGATTTGATCAATATGGCCTGGCTGACTGTCCGCTACCACCGTAAACTCCCTTATTTTCGCGCTTCGAAATAAACTGTGGACTATGGTGAAGTACTTCAATGGTCGACGTCAAATATTTACTTAGCCTTGTGATTTAACGCACATTTTTTCACACTTTTGGCGGCTAAACGCTGACCTTTGCCGCGTTTAACAAGTGCTGCTTAAAGCGCTGCGCCGCCTGGCTAAGCTCATGGTGTTTTGACCAGACCAGCCACATTTCCGACACCGCGTCCTCTTCTGCTATCGGTACCCAGCGCATTTCATACAACTGAACGCGACGAAATGAGGCGGGTAAAATCGACACCCCCAACCCCGATGACACCAGACCGATAATCGTCATCGCCTCCCCGACCTCCTGGGTAATCACCGGCGTCACGCCATAGCGGCGCATCAGACCAAGAATATCGTCATACAGCCCGGTGCCGACGTGCGGATCAAAAAAGACAAACGGCTCTTTCGCCAGCTCAACAAGGCTGACCGACGGCTGACTGGCTAACGGATGGTCGCGGTGAATCATCGCCAGCAGCGGCTCGCGCAGAATGATTTGCCAGTCAAGCGTATCGGGGAGCTGCGTGTTGCGCATCAGCCCCAGCTCAAGCGCACCTTCCGTCAGCGGTGAGATCTGTTCACGGGTATTGGTCTCACGCGTCTGAATATGCACGTCCGGATAACGCTGGCGAAATGTCGACAGCGTATCGGAAACGGCCTTAATAAAGGGGGCGGATGAGGTAAAACCAATGTGAAGTTCACCCGTTTCCCCGTGATGCAGACGGTTGGCACGTGCCGCGGCTTCGTTTACCTGTAGTAGGATCTGCCGGCTATCGGCGAGAAACTGCCGTCCCGCCTCCGTCAGACTCACGCTGCGGTTGGTGCGGGCAAACAGACGTGCACCGACCTGCTGTTCCAGAATCTGAATTTGCTGACTCAGCGGCGGTTGCGAAATATTCAGACGGGCGGCAGCACGGCCAAAATGCAGCTCTTCCGCAACGGCCACGAAATAGCGCAGATGACGAAGCTCGATATTCATATTTTATATGTATCAATTGAGATTATTAATATATTAGACAGAATATTTACATTTTCCTACTCTGATTATGTGACCTATGTCGACATTACTCGTTGTTTTTAGCCAAGGATCTTCCCGTGAGCCGCACAACTACCGCAGACCATACGCCCGTTATTGATGTCCGCGACGATACTCCCGCTTCCAGCAATACGTTTATCCGCCGCGGCACGCCGGCTTTCATTCGCGTTACGCTCGCCCTCTTCTCCGCCGGACTGGCAACATTTGCCCTGCTGTACTGCGTGCAGCCCATTCTGCCGGTCCTTTCTCATGAGTTCGGTATTTCACCGGCGGGGAGCAGCATTTCGCTGTCAATTTCCACCATCATGTTGGCGATTGGCCTGCTGTTTACCGGGCCGCTTTCCGACGCCATTGGACGTAAACAGGTGATGGTCACCGCGCTGCTGCTGGCTTCCTGCTGTTCACTACTGTCGACGATGATGACCAGCTGGCATGGGATTTTGCTGATGCGCGCGCTGATTGGTCTGTCGCTAAGCGGCGTGGCTGCGGTCGGCATGACCTATCTTAGTGAAGAGATTCACCCGAGTTTCGTCGCCTTCTCGATGGGGCTATATATCAGCGGTAACTCGATTGGCGGGATGAGTGGACGTCTGCTTACTGGGGTGTTTACCGATTTCTTCGGCTGGCGCGTGGCGCTGGCGGCGATCAGCCTCTTTGCGCTGGCCTCGGCCATTATGTTCTGGCGCATTCTGCCGGAATCCCGCCACTTCCGTCCCAGCTCGCTGAAGCCGAAATCATTGCTCATTAATTTCCATCTGCACTTTCGCGATCGCGGCCTGCCGCTGCTGTTCGTCGAGGGTTTTCTGCTGATGGGCGCGTTCGTCACCCTGTTTAACTATATTGGCTATCGCCTGATGCTTTCTCCCTGGTCACTCAACCAGGCGGTGGTAGGTCTGCTTTCCGTCGCCTACCTGACCGGGACCTGGAGCTCGCCAAAAGCCGGCGTGATGACGACCCGCTACGGTCGCGGCCCGGTGATGATCTTCTTCACCGGCGTGATGTTACTAGGTCTGCTGCTCACGTTGTTCTCGCCGCTGTGGGTGATCTTCCCCGGCATGCTGCTGTTCTCCGCAGGGTTCTTTGCCGCGCACTCGGTCGCCAGCAGTTGGATTGGCCCGCGCGCGCGCCGCGCCAGAGGACAGGCATCGTCGCTGTATCTCTTTAGCTACTATCTCGGTTCGAGCGTTGCCGGGACGCTCGGCGGCGTGTTCTGGCACAAATACGGCTGGAATGGCGTGGGGGGATTTATTGCCCTGCTGCTGGTCGGCGCGCTGCTGACCGGCTATACGCTGCATAAACGCTTACGCTAATCATAAGCGGCGGAGCAAATCTCCCCGCCGCTTATTTGCCTTGCACAATGCTCAGATATTCCAGAAATCACATTATACGATGGTGTAAAGATTCCGCCGATTGGATAAGGTATATATAAATTTTATTCAATAGGCAAATTGTGCTGTTTTAAGAAAGATAGCTTATCCCAATAGCCTCTTTGAAAGATAATTTTATTGTTTATCTATTTGAAAAAAACCGCAACCTCTCAAACCTAATGGGGAACGCCACTCTAAAATCGCCCATTGTCCATCTTCGAAAATGTTTTCAACGATACAAACCATTTCTGGAATAGAAAAATCTTGTTCAAACATTTTCTTTATAGCCTGTTTCCCAAGAACGGGTTCATTGGCTACCTGATGGTTTATTGCATTATCATCATATAATTCTGAAATAATTTCTACATCTGCATTATTAAATGCGTCAACCCATTGGCAAAGTATTTCCTTTGGCTTCATATAAATTACCTCCAGACCTGTAATTATTTATGTCACCTAGCATAACATCAAAATCATTTCAAGCTCAAAATTTATTTAAAGCATAGGAAAACGTTTAAAGTGCCATAATAACGCTGATCGGCTCTCCACAAATTGATGCAGATAAATGTTAGCAGCATCCGCTCTTCGCACAAGCGGACTAAGGTGTTCGAATAAAATCATCCGATCCTGAGAAGGTCAGAGAATCTTCTATCCCGGGCCGTAGACACGCTTAAACTCACGGGTAGACGTCTCCCCGCGCTTACCCTCATTCGAGACGTTTACCTGCATGATGACAAGCTGAGTATTGAGAAAGAAAAGTGCAGAAGAACAGACATATCTGACACTCAATTAACAACAGGCCCAAAAATGCCGCAGCGCACTAAACGCCGAGGCATTTTCTATTTACAGTCTACACTGATGTTTAGCAGGAAAACCCTGTCGGAGGACTTATCCGTTTTCATAAAATAGTACGTAACAAGCAACAGCCCTACCATAAATGGAATTTCATACAACTCTTCCATAAGGTCAGCATATTGAGAATTATGAACAAACAGCGGTGCCAGCAGACGATGGTGCTCAACGGTATCGGAAATGATAAACGAACAAATCGTCACAGCCAGCAACCACAGCGGCATTGTCACTTCCTTAACCCTGCGGACGATGTCCTTGCGTAATGGCCCGGATAACAGAGAAAGCGCTAAACCTCCGATCAGAACGACGGAAATCACTCTAAACACAAACTGAGGTTGCTCGGGGAAATAAGCCCGCCCCCAACTCGTACTTCGTCCTAGCAGCACCATCCACCACAGCACGGCCCACATCCAGAACTGTTTTTCTCCTTCAGGCCTCGAAAGCGGTTTGATATACCAAGCGGTAAACAACGCGCCAAACAGCAGCCACAGCGCCTGAGCGTTTTCAATCAGCGTCACTAAGGCACCGCCAAGCAACGGTAGATGCCAGTCTGCGGCAAACGGAAATAACAGGGAGAGAACCACCATAACAACAACAGAAAAGGGTAAATGTGTATCAAATTTCATAGAAATCATTCAAGTTAATAATGAATTACAGATAGTAGCGTTTAAGAAATTTATTCCATTAACATTGAATGCGATTCTTCTTAAGGTTATCTTAATGTTTCTATAATCGTTCAATTCATCGTTTGAAGCACCCCAGGTAATCTGTAATCGCCGCTCTCGCTTCGCCAAACCCATAACACACTTCCGCTCGATATCCTGCCCCCAGCGCCCTCTTTGTGACTATTAGTGCGCATGAAATCCTAATAACTTCAAGAGAATACCGACAGGTTCTATAATGGAACCACTTTTTGTCTTCCCTGTTCCGTTTATGACTACCTACACCAGTAATACCCAGCTTAATCTGCGCATTATTTCGATCGTGGTTTTCACCTGTATTTGCTACCTCTCCATCGGTCTGCCGCTGGCGGTACTCCCCGGATTCATTCACTACGATCTCGGCTACAGTACGCTGGTTGCCGGGGCCGTGATTAGCCTCCAGTATATTTCCACTCTCGTCAGCCGCCCGCATGCCGGGCGCTATACCGATATCTGGGGGCCGAAGAAGGTTGTCAGCCTGGGGATAATCTGCTGCATGATGAGCGGCCTGTTTACGCTGGCCGCCGCGGCCGCGCACGCCAGCCCCATTCTGGCCGTTGCGCTGCTGTTGGTCGGCCGCGTGTTCCTCGGTGTCGGCGAGAGTTTTACCTCTACCGGTTCCACGCTGTGGGGGATTAAAACCGTCGGCGCAATTCACACGTCCCGCGTCATTTCCTGGAACGGGGTCGCCACCTATGTCGCTATGGCCGCCGGTGCGCCGTTGGGGGTGATGCTCAATAGCGCGTTTGGCATCAGCGGCTTCGCAGCGCTGATTGTGATTATCGCCGTCATTGGCCTGCTCTTTGCCCGTACTCGTGCTGACGTCAGCGTCAGCGCGGGCATCAGAGCCCCTTACCACGTCGTAGCGCGTAAAATCTGGCCTTACGGTTTGGGTCTAGGCCTTGGTACGGTAGGCTTCGGGGTGATTGCGACATTTATCACGCTCTACTTCTCCGCGCACGGCTGGCAAGGTGCCGCCTTCACGCTCTCACTGTTCAGTATTGGCTTTATCTGTATTCGTCTGGTGCTGGGTAACACCATCACCCGGTTTGGCGGCATTCGGGTATCGCTGGTCTGCTACGTCTTTGAGTGTCTGGGGCTGCTGATTATCTGGTTTGCCCCTAACGCCTGGATCGCCGGGCTAGGCGCCTTCCTTACCGGCTCCGGTTTCTCGCTGGTCTTCCCGGCTCTGGGCGTCGAAGCGGTCAAACAGGTGGAAGAACAAAACCAGGGGACCGCGCTGGGTACCTATTCTGCCTTTCTTGATTTAGCGTTAGGCATTACCGGCCCCGTCGCTGGCTGGATTGCGGGCTATCAGGGCTTAGACAGCATTTACCTGATAGCCGCCGTGGTCGTGGCAATGGCCTTCGCGCTCATTCTGCGCGTTTATCTGATGCAACGCGCCAGCCGCACGCCTTGCGCAAGCTAACCCGGTGAGGGGCGAAGACATATCGCCCCTGTACATTTATGCAACACCTCTCGTACATTACGTTACACGCCGATACCAATCACTCACGGAAAGACCAATAGCCCGCAGGTATAGTTCTTTCAACGGCCCCGCAGTGGGGTTGAATGAAAAAACCAATTCGAGGGTATGAGAATGAAAAAAGTATTAGCTCTGGTTGTTGCCGCTGCTATGGGTCTGTCTTCTGCTGCTTTCGCTGCTGACGCGACGGCAACGCCGGCTCCGGCTGCAACTGCGACCGCCACTCACGCGGCTCCGGCAAAAACCACTCACCACAAGAAACACAAAAAAGCAGCACCGGCGCAGAAAGCGCAGGCTGCCAAAAAACACAAAAAAGCAGCCACTAAACCGGCGGTAGAACAGAAAGCTCAGGCCGCTAAGAAACACAAAAAAGCAGCCACTAAACCGGCTGTAGCGCAGAAAGCGCAGGCTGCTAAAAAACACAAAAAAGCCGTAAAACACGAAGCCGCTAAACCGGCAGCACAACCGACTGCTTAATTATTTTGATACGCAATCGGCGCGTTCTTCGCGCCGATTCAGGCAGACAGGTGCATGACGTCGCGTCGCCCCCGACGCCGGTGTTAGCCCTCCTGGCTGAGGTGATCAATTATCCGCATCGGCGCGACTTCAGCGCCGATTTTTCCCGGAGAGCCAACCATGTTGCGGCGTTATCGTTTCGAGCTCATCCTGGCATTACTGATCGTTTGCGCACTTATCGCGACTCAGTTCTTCTTTTACTGAATGTAGTTCGCTGATTTTACTCCCACTTTTCATATCTCCCGTCTATAGTAGTCTCACTGGGTTTAGTTTTTATAATCATAATTGCCCCATCAGAGAGTGATATGCGTACAGCCTTTGTGTGTTGTTTACTGGGATCGTTATCCGTTCTGCCTTTAATAACTCATGCTGATGACGGTGATAGCGGCATTAGCGCAAAAGAAATTAAGACTCTGTTTTTTGGTCAGGACGATCGCGTCCTCGTCAGCCACCCGGCGCAAGAACCGTGGGACGCCATCGGGCAACTTGAAACCGCCAGCGGTAATCTGTGCACCGCCACGCTGATTTCTCCACATCTGGCCTTAACTGCCGGACACTGTCTGCTGGAGCCGCCAGGCGGTAAGCTGGACAAAGCGGTAGCCCTGCGCTTCGTATCGCAGAAAGGCAGCTGGCGCTATGAAATTCATGGTATTGAGGGACGCGTTGACCCTTCGCTGGGCAAACGACTGAAGCCAGACGGCGACGGCTGGATTGTGCCATCCTCAGCGGCACCGTGGGATTTTGGCCTGATCGTACTGCGCTACCCGCCTTCCGGTATTACGCCACTGCCGCTGTTTACCGGCGACAAAGCCGAACTCACTGCCGCGCTGAAAGCCGCCGGGCGAAAAGTGACGCAGTCAGGTTACCCCGTCGATCATCTGGACTCACTGTACAGTCATGAAGATTGTACCGTCACCGGCTGGGCGCAGTCTTCGGTGCTTTCGCACCAGTGCGATACGCTGCCGGGTGATAGCGGTTCCCCGCTGCTGTTGAAAACGGATGCTGGCTGGCAGCTGATCGCAGTACAAAGCTCAGCACCGGCAGCCAAAGATCGCTGGCGTGCCGACAATCGCGCCATCGCCGTGACCGGCTTCCGCGACAAACTGGAAGCGCTTGCCGCGGGTAACTAGCTCAGAAGCTGCTGGTGTCGCAACGCCAGCAGCGAAGATAGCGGCATCGGCTCGCTGAAATAGAATCCCTGAAGCTGATCGCAGCCCGCCAGCCGCAGCAGCTTCATCTGTCTCTCCGTTTCTACCCCTTCGGCAATCACCGTCATGCCTAGCGCGCTGGCAATTCGAATCGTGCCCCCCACCAGCGCAGCGGCCTGATCGTCGTCGTCCACCAGCCCGGCCAGCGATTTATCAATTTTAATCGTGTCGAAATTGAAGCGACGCAAATAGCCGATGCTGGAATAACCGGTGCCAAAATCATCCAATGCCACGGCGGTACCCAACGCTTTCAGATTCGCGATCGCCGCACGCGCGCGCTCCGGTTTTTCCAGCACGTAGGTCTCTGTCACCTCAAGCTGTAGCCTGGACGGCGGAAAACCGGATGATTTCAGCACGCTGGAAACCTTATTTTCAAACTCAGGGTCGCGGAATTGGGCTGGCGAAATGTTCACCGATAGCTTGAGATCGTTGTGCGCCAGCAGATCGTGACACGCGCGATCCAGCACAAACTGCCCAAGCGAATAGATAAGCCCACTGGTTTCGGCAATAGCAATAAACGCATCGGGCATCAGCTCACCTTTCTCCCGTCGCGGCCAGCGCACCAGCGCCTCAACGCCAATCATCACCTGCGTTCGCGCACAGACGATCGGCTGGTACCAAACCTCAAACTCATTGTGTTCCAGCCCGTGGCGAATTTCATTTTCGATAGCGACCAGGTATTCGCGCGCGCGGTTAAGTTCAGCGTCGTAGTGGGTAATGCGCCCTTTGCCGGTCATTTTCGAGTGATACATGGCGATATCCGCCTGACGGAAGAGCTCTGAGCTCGCGCTCTCCTGCAATTTACCGCTGGCAATACCTATGCTGGCGCTAATATGCAACGTACGGCCGTCGATACGGATGGGCGCATTCAGATAATCCAGCACGCTTCCCGCGAAGGCTGCCGCGCGCGCTTCTGAATGCTCACCGCCCACGGTCATCGCAAACTCATCGCCTCCCATGCGCGCCAGCATTCCGCCCGGAGGCACCAGCGTTTGTAGCATGGCGGCGATGCGAATAATCAGAATGTCGCCGACATCATGGCCATGAATGTCATTAACATCCTTAAAACCATCCAGATCGATAAACACCACCGTTTTCACGTCGCGATCGCCGCGCTGGCTGATGCGCTCAAGCTGTTCAATCAGCGCACGCCGGTTGGGCAGATGGCTCAACCAGTCGGTTAATGCAATTTCTCGCGCCTGCCGCTCCCCGCGCGCCAGTTTCCATAAGCCTAAGCTGCTGAGCAGGATGAACAGCAGAATTAACCCGGCGGCAAGCAGGACAATCTCACGAATTTGCGGTGACGCCGCGCTGGCAGCCTCGGCCCCCGGCTGTCGGAGTTGCCAATCAAGCCAGCCCACCACCTTTCCCCCGGAGGTTCGCACTGGAATGTTGTACTGGTTCTGCGGCGCGGTACCCAACGTCAGATTTTCAATCTGGAACGTATTTCCCAGATTGTTGAGCAAGGTGGGATTGATATGTCGGGTGATCACCAGATAACGTCGCGTCGCATCGTAGACCTGTAAGCGCCCGACCATTGGGCGAATCAGGCCGATCCCCACAAAAGCAATCCCCGCTTGCGTCTGGGTAATGCCGGCAAAAGCATTGCTCCCCCGACGCAGTGCCTCCTCATTTTGGCTAATAAGCGCTTCCAGCCCCTCACCAAAAAAATCGAGATTACGTTCGCTAAACGGCGAGCTATGAAACGATCCCCAGAGAACACGATAGTTTTCATCCAGGACGAATGTGCCATCGTAGAGATTATTAATTTTGAAGCCCGTTCCCCAGGTATTATACAGCCACGTGGTGTCCAGCTGCGGCGCATAAACCTGACGGACGGCGTCATCCCAGATAGAGTTGTCGGTGACGAGTGAGAGCACGCGGTTAATGGATGTCTGAAGGGCTCCATCGACAGAAAGTGCTGAACGGCGGGCATCGATATCGTTAGTTTTGCTACTGATTAGATTCTGCGACAGGTAGAGCAGTGAAATAATAGAAAAGATCAGGCCAATGCCTGCTAAAAAAATCATCACGAACAGCGTTCTGGCCGTGGCAATATTACGCCAGCGTGACGGATTAAACATGCCCCACCCTCGCAGTCACAAAGCGAACCCTTTGTAACAAGCGTAATACAGACCGCGAATTTCGCTGCCCGATTTCCCGGGCAGCTATCACATCAGGCGAGTTTAATCAGTACCATCCCGATCAGCAGCAGGCCAAGTCCAACCCAGCCCTTATTATTCAGGCGCTGACCAAAGAGGATCCACCCCGCCGCCAGAGTGGCCGCGACGCCGAAGCCCCCCCAGATGGCATAGGCGACCGACAGATCGATCCCCTTTACGGCCTGCGACAGGGCGCTGAACGCGGCCAGTACCGCAGCTAACGAGAGGAATCCGTACAGTTTGTTACGGAAGCCGTCAGAGAACTTCAGGAAAATATTAGCAACGATTTCAAGAACAATAGAGCCTGCCAGCCAGAGACCGTGAATCAATTCAAACTTAGGCATGATTCACCTCTTTATTGATCGCAACGCTCTTCTTCGGCGCTTTACGCGTACCCGATTTGATCAGCACAATACCGGCGATCAGCGTTGCCAGACCTGCTGCTTTCATCAGCGTCAGGCTTTCGTCAAAGACCAGTACGCTGAAAAGCGTAATCAGCAAAATACCGATACCTTCCCAAAGCGCGTAGGCGACACCGAGGGCGATTTTCTTAACCGCAAACGAAAGAAAAATATAAGACAGTGAGATCATCACCAGCATTAAAATAAAACCGGTATTACCATCGCTTACGCTTGCCCATTTCATAGACAGCGTACCTGTAATTTCGGCCACAATAGCCAGGGCTAATAAAATCCAGTAAAACATAGTCCTTCTCCTGCATGAGAATATAATCCGTTGCAGCTCGCGACACGGCGCAAACTGAAATAAAATGATTAAAATTTAGCTCAGACGAAGAAAAAGACTACAGCGCGTTGCGCCAGTGGTGCTCACCGCAGAAGGCAGAAAAGGAAGGAAAAACAGTGGATTGAGTAGAAATGTACGTCCTGAACATATTGTCCATAAAATTACAATTATCCGCGGTATTGCTTCTCATCATTGCGGATTAAAATTGTCCTCAGTAGTTAAACACAGCTAATTTCTAACACAGTTGTCGAAGTATCTCAAAATGTTTTCAAATCTTTACTGATGTTGTTTGATGTACATTCATTTATTATAAGCCAATTCGCAATTATCATAATCAGCAGAGTTTATAGCAGGAGCTATCATGTCCAGGCCGATCATCACGCTTAATGGATTAAAAATCGTCATCATGCTCGGCATGCTGGTTATCATTCTGACAGGGATCCGATTTGCTGCGGAGATCATCGTCCCTTTCGTGCTGGCGCTGTTTATCGCCGTGGTGCTCAACCCGGTCGTTCAGCTGTTGGTGCGCTGCCGCGTACCGCGGGTCCTCGGCATCTCGCTACTGATTGTGGTAATTATTCTGGTGGCCGTACTGCTGCTGGCCTCGCTCGGTACATCACTTAACGAACTGACCCGCACGCTGCCACAGTACCGCTCGTCGCTGGCGGTACCGATCTATAACCTGCAGCCGTGGATGCAACGATTTGGTATCAGCGTCAGTCCCGAAGAACTGATTAAATACATTGACCCCAATGCCGCCATGACACTGGTTTCACGGCTACTGTCGCAACTCTCGAACGCCATGTCATCCATTTTTCTGCTGCTGCTGACGGTAGTGTTTATGCTACTGGAAGTACCGCAGCTACCCGCAAAACTTCAGCAGATTATGTCACGTCCGGTAGAGGGAATGGCGGCGATTCAGCGAGGGCTGGACAGCGTATCGCACTATCTGGTGCTGAAAACGGCGATTAGCCTGGTAACGGGTCTGGTCGTATGGGGCATGCTGGAGCTGCTGGGCGTACGTTTTGCCTTTATCTGGGGGCTGCTGGCCTTTGCGCTCAACTATATTCCGAATATCGGCTCGGTGCTGGCGGCGATTCCCCCTATTTTGCAGGTTCTGGTCTTTAGCGGCTTTTACGATGCGCTTATCGTACTTGCGGGGTATCTGGTCATAAATCTCGTTTTTGGCAATATTCTCGAGCCCCGCATCATGGGACGCGGCCTGGGGCTCTCCACGCTGGTGGTGTTCTTATCGTTAATTTTCTGGGGCTGGCTGCTGGGCCCGGTCGGTATGCTGCTGTCCGTGCCGCTCACCATTATCGTAAAAATCGCGCTGGAACAGACCGAGGGCGGTAAAAGCATCGCGATTCTGCTCAGCGACCTCAGTAAATAGCCGTCAGAATAGCGACAGCAGCAGCGCAACGGGAAAGCTGAACGGCCACGTTGCGCCAATTAAAAAGGTGGCAATCAGACGAATTGAGGTGCTTTCTTTGGTGAGAAACCAGGTAATTCCGCCGCAAATAACCGCCATGATGGCGTAGAAAATGAGCATATGTTGGTACAGCGTCACCAATTGAGTCCTTACCATTGATCGTTAAAGCGGCGCAATATGCTACGTTTTTTGACGTACATCAAGTTTTTCGCCGCTTATCGCGTGAAGCTATTCAATCCACGCAGAACTATCTCCAGATAAATTAACTGCGTGAACACTTAAAACTAAAGTCACGGTACGCCTCTTTAGTTTTTCATGCTGTGATTTGGCTTACACTTAGCGTTTTGGTTTGGAGGCGGCAAAAATGCTGTCGGTGGTAGGGTCGCTCACATAATGATTCGGATCGTACTGCGGAATGAAATTGACTTTTTCGACATCCCAGGCCTCGGCCAGGCAAGCAGCCGTTATGTGGTTATCGCCATCACAGGCGGCAATACGGCCTGCTGAATAATAAATACCTATACCCATCACGGCCGCCACGACGGCAGCGCTAAATACCATACTCTTTTTCATTTCTCTGACTATGCCCGGTTTTACAACGGCGCGGATCCTCGCACGTTGCTCCGGGCATGTCAAAATGCCGCGCGGCGCGGCAGTTTTTGTGCCTACCGCAAAGGGGGTAATCAGTGTTTAATCATGACATGCCGCACCACGGTGTAATCCTCCAGCCCGTACATCGACATATCCTTGCCGTAGCCCGACAGTTTTTGCCCACCGTGTGGCATTTCGCTGACCAGCATAAAGTGGGTGTTGACCCAGGTGCAGCCGTACTGCAAGCGCGCGCTCAAACGATGTGCGCGGCCAACGTCCTGGGTCCACACCGATGAGGCCAGCCCATAGTGTGAATCGTTAGCCCACGCCAGCACTTGCTCTTCACTGTCAAAGACGGTCACGCTGACAACCGGGCCAAACACTTCACGCTGGACGATGTCATCTTCCTGGCGCGCACCCGCCAGCAGCGTTGGCTGGAAATAGAATCCTTTACCCGCGACCTTTTCACCGCCGGTCACCACCTTAACGTGCGGCAACGCTTTGGCGCGCGCCACGGCCTCACTAACGCGCGTAAGATGTGCCTGCGAGCTCAACGGCCCCAGTTCGGTGCTCTCATCTTCCGGCGCCCCCACCTTCAGGCTGGCTACCGCTGCGCCAAGCCTGGCGACCAGCCGGTCATAAACACCCTGCTGCGCGTAGATACGACAGGCCGCGGTACAGTCCTGCCCGGCGTTATAGAAACCAAAGGTTCTGACGCCCTCCACCACCGCATCAATATCGGCATCATCAAAAACGATTACCGGCGCTTTCCCACCCAATTCCATGTGCGTGCGCTTAATCGAGGATGCCGTGTGCGCCAGAATATGCTCGCCGGTAGCAATTGAGCCTGTCAACGAAACCATCCGCACCCTGGCATGCCCGGTCAGCGGATCGCCCACGGTTGCGCCGCGCCCAAACAGCACGCTCAGCACGCCTGCCGGGAAGATATCTTTAGCCAGCTCGGCCAGCTTCAACGCCGTAAGCGGCGTGATCTCAGAAGGTTTTAGCACCACGCAGTTACCCGCCGCCAGCGCCGGTGCCAGCTTCCACGCGGCCATCATCAGCGGATAGTTCCACGGTGCGATAGACGCCACTACGCCAATCGGATCCCGGCGAATCATGGAGGTATGGCCTTCCAGATACTCCCCGGCAGCCAGTCCGTTCAGGCAGCGCGCTGCACCGGCAAAGAAGCGGAACACATCCACCACCGCGGGAATTTCATCATTCGCCACGCAGTGCAGCGGTTTGCCGCAGTTGAGCGATTCGAGTCGGGCGAAGGTCTCTGCGTGCGCTTCAATAACGTCTGCCAGTTTTAACAAACACTCCGACCGCTGTTTCGGCGTCGTTTGCCCCCACTGGACAAATGCGCGATCGGCGGCATTCACCGCTGCGTCAACCTGTGTAGCCGAAGCCTCGGTGATCGTCAGCAGGATCTCACCCGTCGCCGGGTTATAGACCGGCTGCGCTTCGCCTTCACCGGCCACCAGTTCACCGTTAATCAGTAACTTATGTTGCATAGCATGATCCTGTTTTATTTAAATGTCGTCCCACCGCCAGTGGCTGCCTCGTCTTCGCGCGTCAGCCACCACGCCCCTAAAATCGGTATCATCGTCAGCACCATGACCAACAACGCGACCACATTGGTCACCGGCACATCGCGCGGCCGGCCCAATTGGTTCAGCAACCACAGCGGCAGCGTGCGCTCGTGGCCGGCGGTAAACGTGGTGACGATAATTTCATCAAACGATAGCGCAAACGCCAGCATGCCTCCTGCCAGCAGCGCCGATCCAAGGTTCGGCAGCACCACATAACGGAAGGTTTGCCAGCCGTTGGCGCCGAGATCCATCGACGCCTCCACCAGA
Source organism: Kluyvera georgiana ATCC 51603 (assembly GCF_001654985.1). Lineage (GTDB taxonomy): Bacteria > Pseudomonadota > Gammaproteobacteria > Enterobacterales > Enterobacteriaceae > Kluyvera > Kluyvera georgiana. The sequence goes on along the minus strand of NZ_LXEU01000046.1, from coordinate 100,651 downwards.
CTCCACGATGTCCGGCGAAAGCGGGCAATGACATTGTTAAATACCACCACGACGCAAAAAGTCGCGTGACCAATCACAATCGTGAACAGCCCCGGTTCAAGGTTCACCGTTTTAAACGCCGTCAGCAACGCCAGGCCAGTGACGATGCCGGGTAAGGCAATGGGAAGTAACAGCAACAGCGATATCGCGCTTTTACCAAAGAAATCCCGTCGCCAGAGCGCTGCTGCAGCAAGCGTGCCAAGTACCAGCGCAATCGCCGTCGACAACGCGGCAATTTTAAGTGACAGTGTCACTGCATCATAAATATCGCTGCGCCCTGCCGCCTCGCTAAACCAGTGCAGCGTCAGGCCTTGAGGGGGAAAACTGAACGCGGCATCCTCGGTGTTGAACGCGTACAGCGCAATAATGACCAGCGGGAAATGGAGGAAAATCACGCCGCCCCACGCGGCAACTTTGAGAAACCGCGGTGCTCGCTCAGAGTGCATCGAACGCTCCCAGACGTTTCACGAACGCCAGATAGAGGGCAATCAGCACAATGGGCACGAGGGTAAACGCCGCCGCCATCGGCATGTTGCCGATAGCCCCTTGCTGGGAATAAACCATGTTGCCAATAAAGTAGCCCGGCGGCCCCACCAGCTGCGGGACGATAAAGTCTCCCAGCGTTAGCGAAAAGGTAAAAATCGACCCTGCGGCAATCCCCGGAATCGCCAGCGGTAATACCACATGACGGAAGGTCTGACGAGGCAGCGCCCCCAGGTCAGCGGAAGCCTGTAATAACGAGCCGGGAATGCGCTCCAGCGCGGCCTGCAACGGCAGAATCATAAAGGGTAGCCAGATATAGACGAACACCAGAAAACGCCCCAACCCGGAGGTCGAGAGGGTATTCCCTCCAATGCCAGGTAACGTCAGCACGGCCGCCAGCACCGGCTGTAAGCCCAGATGGTTCAGGAACCACTGCGCGACGCCGTCCTTTGCCAGCAGAAGCGTCCATGCGTAGGCTTTCACAATGTAACTGGCCCACATCGGCAGCATCACCGCCACGTAAAAGAACGCCTTCTGTTTACCGCGGGTGTAGCGCGCCATATACCACGCCATCGGAAAGGCCAGCAGCGCGCTGGCAACGGTCACCGCAACCGCCATGACCAGCGTACGCAGGATGATGTCGTAGTTGGCCGGGTTAAATAACGCGTAGAGGTTTGCCAGCGTTAGCGTTGGCGTAACCGACATCGTGAAATCATCAAAAGTGTAAAAGCCCTGCCACAGCAGCGTGAGCAGTGAGCCAAAATAGACGATGCCAAACCACATCAGCGGCCCAAGCAGCAGTAGAAACAGACCTAGCGTTGGCTTACGCCAGAACAGACTGGATATTTTCCCGGCACTGCGGGAGGGAGGAACCGGCGCCATGCTCATCTCCATTCACCTCCCTCCATCTAACGCCACCATGGCGTCGCGCGGCCAGGAAGCCAGAACTTCGCCTCCTACCGCCGGCCCTTCAGCGTTTAGCCCGACGGAGAAATTAGCCTGGCTGACCAGCAGCTTATCACCGCTTTCCAGCAGCAATTCATAGCGCGTCGCCGCGCCCTGATACTGCACCGCCTGTACCCGACCTTTCACCTGTACTTCACCAACTTCGTTCAGGCGAATATGCTCAGGACGCAGCGCCCAGTTTCCACTCATGCCGCACAACGTTTCGGACATGGTTGGACTAAATACGTTCGAGGTGCCCACAAAGCTGGCGACAAACGGCGTACGTGGCCGCAGATACAACGCGCGCGGCGTGTCTACCTGTTCGAGACGCCCGTTGTTGAACACCGCCACCCGATCGGACATCGACAGCGCTTCCCCCTGATCGTGGGTCACGAAGATAAAGGTAATGCCGAGCTCCTGCTGGAGCTTTTTCAGTTCGAACTGCATCTGCTCACGCAGCTTAAGATCCAGCGCGCCGAGCGGCTCATCAAGAAGCAGTACACGTGGTTCATTCACCAGCGCACGGGCAATCGCCACCCGCTGACGCTGGCCCCCGGAAAGCTGCGAGGGTTTTCGCATCGCGACAAATCCCAGCGCCACCTTTTCTAACGCCTGCGCCGCTTTCGCCTGACGCTCTTTTTTGCCCATCCCCTTAACCATGAGCCCGTAGGCTACATTATCGAGCACCGACATATGGGGAAACAGCGCATAGTCCTGAAACACGGTATTGACGTCGCGCTCCCACGGCGGAAGCTCACTGGCATGACGACCAAAAATCGAAATCGCGCCGCCGGACAGTTGTTCAAACCCGGCAATCAGCCGCAGACAGGTGGTTTTGCCGGAGCCTGACGGCCCCAGCATGGAAAAGAACTCACCGTCATGGATAGCAATGCTCACGCCATCTACCGCCCGAACGTCGCCATAAAATCGCGAGACGTCATGAAACTCTACTGCATAGGTCATGATGGAGTCCCCGACTGATTAACGACCGCCCATAATGGCGATATAGTCCTGCGTCCAGCGGCTATAGGGAACGTACTTTCCTCCCTCGGCAATCGGGGTTTTCCAGAAGGCAATTTTATCGAAGAAGCTGTAGCCATTGGTTTCACACCCTTTGTCGCCGAGCAACGTACTGGCTTTACATCCTTCCGGCACCACCGGCAGTGAGCCAAACCAGGCCGCGACATCCCCCTGCACCTTTGGCGTCAACGACCAGTTCATCCATTTATAGGCGCAGACCGGATGCTTAGCGTCGGCATGAAGCATGGTGGTATCCGCCCAGCCGGTCACCCCCTCTTTCGGGAACACCGTGGCAATCGGCTGACCTTCGCCTTTCAGACCGTTAGCCTGATACGGCCAGGCGCTGGACGCGACCACGCCTTCGTTTTTGAAGTCGCTCATTTGCACGGTGGTATCGTGCCAGTAGCGGTGAATCAGCGCGTGCTGATCGCGCAGTACCTTGAGCACGGCCTGATATTGTTCTTCAGTCAGCTGGTAGGGATCGCTAATCCCCAGCTGCGGCTGCATCGCTTTGACAAACAGCGCCGCATCGGCAATGTAAATCGGGCCATCATAAGCCTGCACGCGCCCCTGATTCGTCTTGCCGTCCGGTAGGTCCTGCTTCACAAAGACCACGTTCCAGGAGTCCGGCGGCGTGGGAAATGTTTTGGTGTTGTACATCAGCAGGTTTGGCCCCCACTGATACGGCGTACCGTAGACTTTTCCATCAACGTTAAACCAGGCGCCTTTGGCGAGCCGGGGGTCAAGCGTTTTCCAGTTTTCGATAAGCGCGGTATTAATCGGCTGCACGCGTTTGCCCATAATCAGGCGCAGCGAGGCATCACCGGATGCGGTGACCAGGTCATAGCCCCCTTTTGCCATCAGGCTGACCATCTCGTCCGACGTGGCCGCCGTTTTGACGTTCACCTGACAGCCGCTCTCTTTTTCGAACGCCGTCACCCAGTCATACTGTTTATCGGTCTGGCCGCGTTCGACATAGCCCGGCCAGGCAATAATGTCCAGCCGTCCTTCGCCCTTTCCCAGCGATGTCGGCGGTTCGGCGGCGTGGGCAGTGGCGATCGTCACGACCAGCGCGCACAGGCTGCTGTGGGCAAATTTCTTGCTCATAACGTTTTTACTCCTGTCACAATGAAATGGAGCGGCAGCCGTGCCGTTAAAAATATCTCCCTGTTTAAAAATAGACGTCACTAAGGCACTCACCTGCGCCGCAGATAAAAATTTGCACAGGTTGTGACAAAGGGCGCATTCCGCAGAATGAATGAATTGATGCTAATAATATGGATTATAGACAAGGAGTTATCGGTCAATCGCACTATGCGTATTTCCTATGACCGGTGCAATGAAATATCCCCTTAATTAGCATGAATATCATTAAGGGGATAATCTGGAATAAGCGTTTGTGATTAATTCAGCATCTGGCGAATAAGCTTACCGAGGGTTTCCACCGCATGGTCTTCTCTTTCCCCCCAGCCCCAGGCGGTATTAAAGCGAAAGAATGACGCCCAGCTATCGGTGGTTGAAAACATTTTGCCCGGTGCAATACTGATCTGATGCTCCAGCGCTTTTGTGCTTAATGCGCCCGCATCCATTCCCGCCGGTAGCTCCAGCCAGAGAAAATAACCGCTGTCGTTGTGATGAATACGCACCTCAGGCGGCAGCGAGCGCATTAGCGACTGCCACGCCATCTGCTTGCGTTCCGCTAACTGACGGCGCAGACGGCGAAGATGCGCGTCGTAGCGTTTGGTCGCCAGATAATCGACCAACGCCAGCTGCATTGGAGAGCTGGTGGAAAGCGTGCTCATCAGTTGTAAATGCTGAATACGGCGAGCGTGCTTGCCCGCAGCGACCCAGCCAATACGAAAGCCCGGCACCAGACACTTAGAAAATGAACTACAGTGCAGCGTCATATCCTGCTTGTCCCATGCTTTCGCAGGCAGCGGCTTTTCGCGGCCAAAATAGAGTTCGCTGTAGACATCATCTTCAATCAGCGTGACGTTATGCGCCGTGAGGATCTCGACCAACCGCGCCTTTTTCTCCGGCGTCAGCGTAAAGCCCAGCGGATTTTGGCTGTTGGTCATCAGCCAGCAGGCTTTTACCGGATAATGTTGCAACGCCTGTACCAGCGCATCAAGATCGATCCCCTCTTTCACATCGGTCGCAATCGACAGCGCCTTGAGCTTCAGCCGTTCTAACGCCTGCAGCGCGCCGTAGAAACACGGGTTTTCCACGATAACCCAGTCGCCGGGCTCCGTGACCGCCTGGAGGCTCAGGTTCAACGCCTCCAGAGCCCCGGCGGTAATGACAATTTCATCCGGAGAGATCGTCATTCCCTGTAGCGCATAGCGTCGCGCAATCGCATGGCGCAGCTCATCATTACCCGGCGGCAGGTTTTCAATCACGCTCATGGCCGTCGCGGTTTTACTCACCTGGGCCAGCGAGCGGTTCAACTGCTGCAGGGGAAACAGCCGGGGATCGGGAAATGCGGACGCAAACGGCAGCACCGCCGCGTTGCGGCTGGCCTGAAGAACCTCAAAGATATAGGTGTTAATGTCGACAGCGTTATCAGGCATGACCTGCGGTGCCGAGGCCGCGGCACGCGGGGCAACGGGATGCGGCGCCACATAGTAGCCGGACTGCGGGCGCGCGACGATTCTTCCCTGACTCTCCAGCAACTGATAAGCATGACTTACCGTCATAAAACTCATCCCGCTGTTGGCCACCTGCTCGCGTAGCGAAGGCAGCTTATCACCCGGCAGCCACACACCGTGGGCGATCTGTTCCGTCATCTGCTTAGCAAGGCGCTGGTACTTTTTCATGATCAATTCCGCTAGCTCAGTCTGACTGCTATATTATATCAGCGTTAAGAAAAATGCATTTTTATGTAACTGATATGGATGAGTGACTGTACATGGCAGGATCAGATCATCCTCTTCGGCCGACTAACGGTAACTTTCAGGCGGTGAATTAACGATCTTTATTTAGCGTTTACTTATGCAAAATAAATAAGGCCGCAATATAGCGGCCTTAAACCAACAGAACAAAAACATCAGGTTCTACGGGTAACTTCAAATACGTTTGGCGCAACTTCAATAACAGCAAATTGGCTGTAAGATGTTCCTGATGAAGTATAAGGTTTAGCCTCAACATCGCGATCGGGAAGTTCAATAGTTGCGTTAATTCTGGTTAGTAAACAAAGACCTCGAGGGAAAGAGGCGCTTTGCCCCGGGCGAATGTTAAAATGATCGGTACTGCACGCTGCATATTTAATTTCGCCGTGAATACGGTATTTGGTTGTATTCACTACACAGGCCTGCGGGTACGCACCATCAACTTCCTGATCTTTCAGGTCAACAACATTATCCATTTCCATTTTATTCCCTTACCATTTAGGAAATCATATTTGGCTTGTCCGGAAATTAATTTATCATTCCGCACATAACATTCTGTGATAAATATCACGCCAACCAGCACCACGATATATTTCATACATAACGGTGATAAAGCAAATAAAATACTGAGCCTTCATCTCTGCGCCGACATATAATAATTGTATGAAATAACGAAATTATATTTATTGTTTTTATATTTTGCTTACCCTCCTGCTCAATATCTCAACGTCCATCCCGCAGCGTAAACTGTTATCAATTTATAACGGCTGACTGTCTCTGCAACTGCACCGCGTTGCACTTTAGACTGCTAGCGAGTTTCTTTTTTCCGGAGTCAGCATGTTCGGTCTTGATGCGTTTCACCTCGCGCGAATTCAATTTGCCTTTACCGTTTCGTTTCACATTATCTTCCCTGCCATCACGATTGGCCTGGCAAGCTATCTGGCCGTGCTGGAAGGGCTATGGCTCAAAACCCGCAACCCGGTCTGGCGCTCGCTGTACCAGTTCTGGTCAAAGATCTTCGCCGTTAACTTCGGCATGGGGGTCGTTTCTGGCCTGGTCATGGCCTATCAGTTTGGCACCAACTGGAGCGGTTTCTCGCAGTTTGCGGGCAGTATTACCGGCCCGTTACTGACCTACGAGGTGCTAACCGCTTTCTTCCTTGAGGCGGGTTTTCTTGGCGTCATGCTGTTCGGCTGGAACCGCGTCGGGCCGGGCCTCCACTTTTTTGCCACCTGCATGGTAGCCCTGGGTACGATCATCTCTACCTTCTGGATCCTCGCTTCCAACAGCTGGATGCAGACCCCGCAGGGGTATGAAATCGTCAACGGTCAGGTTGTTCCGGTTGACTGGTTCGCGGTGGTGTTTAACCCATCCTTCCCGTATCGACTCCTGCATATGTCTATCGCCGCATTCCTGAGCAGCGCGCTGTTCGTTGGGGCGTCGGCGGCCTGGCATCTGCTGCGCGGCAACACGTCACCAGCCATACGCGTCATGTTTTCCATGTCGCTGTGGATGACGCTCATTGTCGCCCCCATTCAGGCGATGGTCGGCGATATGCACGGTCTTAACACCCTGAAACATCAGCCGGCAAAGATTGCCGCCATTGAAGGACACTGGGAGAACCCGCCGGGAGAGCCCACGCCGCTGCTGCTGTTCGGCTGGCCGGATATGGAACAGGAACGTACCCGTTATGGGCTGGAGATCCCCGCGCTCGGCAGCCTGATCCTCACCCACAGTCTGGACAAACAGGTTCCTGCGTTGAAAGAGTTTGCCAAAGAAGACCGGCCAAACTCGACAATCGTCTTCTGGTCATTCCGCATCATGGCCGGGTTGGGCATGCTGATGCTGCTACTCGGCGTTGTCGCACTGTGGCTTCGTAAGAAGCAAACCCTCTATACCTCACGTCCGTTCCTGTGGTTTGCGCTGCTGATGGGGCCATCCGGTCTGGTGGCGATCCTTGCGGGCTGGGTGACCACCGAAGTGGGCCGCCAGCCGTGGGTGGTTTATGGTTTGCAACGCACAGCAGATGCGGTTTCCGCACATGGCGATCTGCATATGAGCATTAGCCTGGTGGCTTTCTTCGTGGTGTACAGCTCGGTCTTTGGCGTGGGCTATAGCTACATGATGCGGCTGATTCGCAAAGGGCCGCAGCCCTTTACCCCGGAACCGCACGGTACACCCGCACGTCCGCTCTCTGCCGCCATTGAGCCGCAACAATCTCAGGAGGAGCGCGTATGAGCCTCGATCTGTCCATTATCTGGTTTGTGATTATCGTCTTTGCCACCCTGATGTATATCGTGATGGATGGCTTCGACTTAGGGATAGGCATTCTGTTCCCCTTCACCAAAACGACCCAGGAGCGAGATGTCATGGTGAACAGCGTGGCCCCGGTGTGGGATGGCAACGAAACCTGGCTGGTACTCGGCGGCGCAGGGCTATTCGGCGCGTTTCCGCTGGCCTATGCGGTGATCATCGACGCGTTAACGATTCCGCTTTCACTGATGCTGGTGGGGCTGATTTTCCGTGGCGTCGCCTTTGAGTTTCGCTTTAACGCCACGCCTTCTCATCGTCCGTTCTGGGACAAAGCGTTTATGGGCGGTTCCATTCTGGCTACGTTCTGCCAGGGTATCGTCGTGGGGGCGGTGATCAACGGTTTTCAGGTGACCGATCGCGCATACAGCGGTGGCGCATTTGACTGGCTGACGCCGTTTACGTTGTTTTGTGGCCTTGGGCTGGTTATCGCCTACGCGCTGCTCGGCGCCAGCTGGCTGGTGATGAAAAGCGAAGATGCGCTGCAAACCAGCATGCGACGCGCCGCGCGCGGCCTGCTGCTGGCGCTGCTGGCCGCCATGGCGGTCATCAGCCTGTGGACGCCGCTGCTACATTCGTCAATTGCCACACGCTGGTTCAGCCTGCCGAATCTCTATTATTTGCTGCCCGTGCCGCTGCTGGTACTGGCCGCCAGCGCGCTGCTGTGGCGCCATCTGGGGCAACCGGAAAGCCACGTGCCGCCGTTTATTCTGACGCTGGCGCTCATCTTTCTCGGCTTTAGCGGGTTGGGCATCAGTATCTGGCCGGCGATTATTCCACCGTCTATCACCCTGTGGCAGGCTGCTGCACCGGTGCAAAGCCAGGAATTTATGCTGATTGGCGCGATATTTATCATCCCGGTAATTCTGGTGTACACCTTCTGGAGTTACTACGTTTTTCGCGGCAAAGTGCCGCAGAATGAGGGGTACCACTGATGAAAAATCGCTGGATGTCGCGAATATTCTGGCTAGTTGCGCTGTGGGGCGGCAGCGTACTGGCGCTGGCGCTGGTAGGCAGTTTATTTCGTATACTGATGACCGCTGCCGGTTTTAAATCCTGATAGAACAATCAGATACCTTCTTTTTTTGCTATCCCCAGAGAAATCCTAATTCTCTGGGGCTTCACATTTCCTCCACTTTTTATTGGTCAACTACCCTCACTGCACTAAGCAATGTATGGAGTACATGATGAAGAAAATTATCGCAATGTCTGCTTTCCTGGCAATGGGTCTGTGTTCAACGGCATTCGCCGCCGATCATCAGGAACCGCCGAAAAAACCACCGGTAGAACAACAGCATAACGGTCAGCCACCGCAGGATAACAAAGGACCACACCAGCACGATAGCAAAGGCCAAACGCCGCGCGACAATAAAGGTCCGCAGCACGATGGCAAAGGCCAGCCGCCAAAACACGACGGCGACAATAAACTGCCACCACCAAACGGTCAGCATAACTAACTAAAAAAGGCCGGAGAGCGTAATCGCTTTCCGGCCTTTTTCGTTACCCGCGGGTAGCGTTGCTGCTCGCAAACGGACTACAAAGGTGCGTTTTTACGCTTTGGCAGCGTTTTCAGCAGATCGTCAGGGCTCACCGACGCCACCACGCTCCCCGGCAAGGGCATTTTCAATATGTGGTTTTTGATTTTGCCAATCACGTGCATTTCGCATGGGCGACAATCAAACTTCAGCGTCAGCACTTCATCGCCGTTAATCAACTGCATCGGCGTCGCCTTCCAGCTTTTAATCGACCCTTTCGCCTGTTTCGGACACAGATTGAACGCAAAACGCAGGCAGTGCTTGGTGATCATCACCGGGACGTCGCCCTTCTCCTCATGCGCTTCGTACGCGGCATCAATCAGCTGCACGCCATAGCGATGATAGAACTCACGCGCTTTATGGTTGTAGACGTTCGCCAGGAAGCTGAGATGGCTTTCCGGATAAACCGGCGCCGGGCTGGCCACCGCTTTACGGCTACCGCGAACATAGGCGTCAAGACGCGCCCGATCGAGCAAATCGACGGTTTCACGACGCAGTTGGTTGAGCTGGCTGTTGGGGACAAACAATGCTTCCGGTAGCATCACTTCAACGCTGCGTGCGTAGTACAGCGTTTGCCCGAGTTTAGCGACGCCGTCATGCAGCTGGCTGAGCGCTTTTTCAGCATTGTTTGCCGTAGCAAACTCGCCGTCTAACGTGTGGGTCACCGTGACGCCATCTTCACTGGTCAGCGTCAGCACCAGCTGTTCCTGCCAGCCGGAAAGCTCGATATCCACTGCGATACGACGCTCGCTGGAAGTTTTCAGCAGCGCCTGCTGCCAGTTATGGTCGAGGTTACGGTTCAACACCTGATGCGGCCGCGCCTTATGCAAGTCCGCCGGCATTTCGTTCGGCCATACGCGATAGCGATTATCACCGATTTTTTCCACCGTGTTGGCACGAAAACCGACGACTTCACGTTTGATCAGCACATTCAGGCCATCGCCGTTCGCCAGCGGTTCGCTCACCTCAACATCCAACGTATCTTTGTTGACCTTCAGCACTTCGCCCACGGGCAGGCCAACAAATTTCGGTGAGTCGAAGGCGCCGATGTTCATTTGACGCTGATTGACGAAGTAGTCCGTGCTGCCGCGATGGAAGGTTTTATCCGTCGACGGGACAAAGAAATGCTCGGTACGTCCAGCAGAGGCGCGGGCTAAATCACCGCGTTCTTCAATAATCGCGTCGAGCATCTGGCGGTAATGAGCGGTGATGTTCTTCACGTAGCTCATATCTTTGTAGCGACCTTCAATCTTGAAGGAGCGCACGCCCGCATCAATCAGCGCACCAAGGTTGGCGGTCTGATCGTTATCTTTCATCGACAGCAGGTGTTTTTCAAAAGCGACCACGCGGCCCTGATCATCTTTCAGGGTATACGGCAGTCGACAGGCCTGAGAGCAATCACCGCGGTTAGCGCTACGCCCGGTCTGGGCATGCGAGATATTGCACTGACCTGAATAAGCCACGCACAGCGCGCCGTGGATAAAGAACTCAATAGTGGCATCGGTGGCTTGATGAATCGCGTTAATCTGCTCAAGATTCAGCTCGCGAGCGAGCACGATCTGACTAAAGCCAACGTCGGAGAGAAACTTGGCTTTTTCTACGCTGCGGATATCGCATTGCGTACTGGCGTGCAGCTCGATGGGCGGAATGTCCAGCTGCAAAATCCCCATATCCTGCACGATCAGCGCATCGACGCCCGCATCATAAAGGCTGGTAATCAGCTTCTGGGCGGGTTCCAGCTCATCATCATGCAAAATGGTATTGAGCGTAATGAAGATTTTGGCACCAAAGCGATGGGCAAACGGCACCAGCTCAGCAATATCCTGCAGACTGTTGCTGGCGTTATGGCGGGCGCCAAAACCGGGTCCACCAATATAGACGGCGTCTGCGCCGTGGAGAATCGCTTCGCGGGCAATCGCCGTATCGCGTGCCGGACTGAGGAGTTCAAGATGAGCGTTTTGCTGGCGCATACAGTCGGAGTTATCCAGTAGGGTCACAAAATGGCGGCTATTGTAACCATAAGCCGCGGTAGACGAAAACAGTTTCCATCGCTTCTGCGCTGCGGTTAGCTGAATTTCGGCAACCTATTGCCGAAATGCTCATTTCCGCTTGCATCATCAATAGGTTAGAGTCAGTTCCGTATTCCGGACTTTCCTCGTAACGGCCACGTTATGGTTCATTGTCGTGATTTGCCGCAGGTCTGCCTGCGGCTTTTTCTTTCGGATAATGAATAATAGAGTGGAAATGTACGGTTTGCTCGCCGCTATTGCGATAAGCGTGGGGGAGATCGCCTGCGAACCGCAGCCCTTCTCCCGCCTCGAGCCGACGCCATTCCCCCTGAACGCACATATCCAACTGGCCGCCGATCACCACCACATGTTCAATCACCCCTTTTTCATGCGGGGTCGATTCACTTAGCGCGCCAGGCGCCAGAGTGATCGAGAAATGGTCAAAGCACAGTTCAGGATCCCAGGGAAAGATCGGCGTCACCACCATCGCTTGCTGTTGGGGATCGAACGACTGCTCCCCATCCGTTTCCGGCGGAGTAATGAAAACGGAAAACGGGACGTTCAGGCCGGTGGCGATTTTCCACAGCGTCGCCACCGTCGGGCTGGATTCATTACGTTCAATCTGCCCCAGCATCGCCTTGGATACACCGGTTTCATCAGCAAGCTTTGACAGGCTCCATGCCCGTTCCTGACGCAAATTTTTCAGCGTTACCGCCAGATGTTGCGCAATATTCATTCAGCCTCCATGTTTTATATTGCCAAAGTATACCTTACCTGCGCGCTATTTACGTCCGCGAAGCACAACATTGTACGTTATAACGCACAATGGTATAGTGCGCGAACGCTATAACGCACAAGAGGTCATTGATATGCGCGCCGCTTTTATCCCTTTTCCTACTCTGCTGGCCGGATTTGTTGCCGTGCTGGTTGGCTATGCCAGCTCTGCCGCCATTATCTGGCAAGCCGCTGCCGCCGCGGGCGCCAGCGCACAGCAAATTTCCGGCTGGATGACGGCGCTGGGTCTGGCCATGGGGCTCAGCACGCTGGTGCTGACGTTGTGGCGTAAGGTGCCTATTCTTACCGCCTGGTCAACTCCAGGGGCCGCGCTGCTGGTCGGTGGTTTACAAGGCGCTACCCTCAATGATGCGGTAGGCATCTTTATCTTCGCCAACGCGCTGATTGTCATTTGCGGGTTGACCGGTTGGTTTGCCAGATTGATGAAGCTGATTCCCCATTCGCTGGCCGCAGCCATGCTGGCGGGAATCCTGCTGCGTTTTGGTCTTCAGGCATTTGCCACGCTACAGGGGCAACTGTTGCTGTGCGGCAGTATGCTGGTTAGCTGGCTGCTGTTTAAGGCCCTCGCGCCGCGCTATGCCGTGGTTGCCGCGCTGGTGGTGGGAATTATTGTCGCCCTGCTAAAAGGTGACGTTGTCACAGATGCGTCCACACTGGGGTTTGTCGCGCCTCAATTTATTGCGCCCCATTTCTCGCTAACGCAACTGATCAGCGTGGGTATTCCTTTCTTTCTGGTCACCATGGCTTCGCAGAACGCCCCCGGTCTCGCCACGCTTCAGGCCTCTGGCTATCGCGTGCCGGTGTCGCCGTTGATTGTGATTAGCGGCGCCTTTGGGTTGCTGCTGGCACCCTTTGGCGTCTATTCCGTGTGTATTGCCGCTATTACCGCCGCCATTTGCCAAAGCCCGGATGCACACCCGGATCCGCAAAAGCGCTGGCTGGCTGCCGCCGCAGCCGGTGTTTTCTATCTTCTCGCGGGCGTATTTGGTGGCTCAATCACCGCGCTGATGGCGGCCTTACCTGCCGTGTGGATTCAAATGCTTGCCGGGCTGGCATTGCTGGGTACGCTGGGCGGCAGCCTGTTCCAGGCGCTCACTTCCGCATACGAACGCGACGCCGCGATGGTGACGTTTCTGGTGACGGCGAGCGGCATCACTCTGGCGGGAATTGGGTCGGCGTTTTGGGGACTGGCTATCGGTGGTGCCAGCTTTGCACTGCTATCGCGCCAGGCCCGCACGTAGCTGCGACGGCGTGGTGCCGGTCACCGCTTTAAAGCGATTACTGAAGTGGCTGGCGGAGCTAAAGCCGCAGCTTAAGGCAATATCGGTTAGCGGCAGCGCGGTGTGTCGCACCAGCTGTTGTGCTTTATCCATACGACGCTGCATCACATATTGATGCGGGGCTAAACCGACGGACTGACGGAACATGCGCGCAAAATGGTATTCGCTGAGCGTCGCTTGCGCAGCCAGCGCCGCAAGCGTTAAGGGATCGCCAAGATGCGCATCGATAAAATCGAGCGTATTACGCAGGACGCCCGGAGCCAGCCCGCCCGTCACCGTCGGTAGGCGCCACTGCACATTGGCGTAGTTCTGCAGCAGGTGGGTAAGCAGCAGCGTGCTGACGCTGCTGAGGGTCAGTTGATTGGCCGGCTGCTGCCAGTCGCAGCCAAGCAGAAACTGGCGGTACAGCAGCGTAATTTTGGGGTCGTCACCAAAAATCTGTTCATCCAGCGCGATCGTCGCCGGACTGCGGTCCCACACCTGCTCACCTACCTGACGCAAGTGATCATCGGTGCAATAAAGATGCACAAACGAAAGATCATCACGAATATCCCACGTCGATTCGCTGTCCTCCGGCATCAGGCAGAAACGATTTGGCCCACCGCCGTTTTTCCAGCCGTACGGCGTTTTCTGATAACTTTCATAACCATCGGCCACATACAAGCTCAGCGTGTGGTGATCGCTTTGTACCGTCAGCGTGTCGCGTTTGTTGTACCACGCGGCAAGCTGAATACCTGAATTGAGCGCGACGGTTTCCCGCAGAATGGCCTTCTGGCTCCTTAGTCTCTCAAACGTCGCGTAGGTGTGTGCCATTAACATTTCAGTCACGATGATAGATAAGCCCAGTCTAGGGCTTGTCGCGCATGGATGCTAGCTTTCAGCCCTGCCGGATATAAAAAACCGCAAGAATTTGCAAGTGTGCCGCAACTCCTTGCAAGCCCCGCTCGCCAGTACGCGTCAAACTTTGCTTTCTATCGCTGTTATCGTTGTGAGGAATTATGAACGCGCTGCTCTACACGCTGGTCGTTGTTATCTGGGGAACCACCTGGATTGCCATTTTTTTACAGCAGGGCCCGGTGCCTGAAGCCGTCTCCATTTTCTGGCGTTTCGCCATCGCCAGCGGCACCATGTTAACGATTTTGCTGTGTCTACGCCGCCTACGACCGCTGGCGCTGCGCGATCATCTGTTCTGCATGGTGCAGGGCTGCTGCGTGTTTGGCTTCAACTTTCTCTGTTTTTACACCGCCGCGAAATGGATTAATACCGGCCTAGAGTCGGTGATTTTCTCCATGGCGGTGCTGTTCAACGCCATCAACAGTTTTATTTTCTTCCGCCAGACGCCGCCAAAGCGCTTTTACCTTGCCGCCCTGCTCGGATTGGCTGGTATCATTACCCTCTTCTGGCACGACCTGCAGGCAGTGGGTATGAGCAGTACTCTACTGGCGGGCATTTTACTCAGCGCGCTGGGTACCTACGGCTTTTCGCTGGGCAATATGCTGAGCTTGCGCCACCAGCGCCGGGGCCTGGAAACATTGACCACCAACGCCTGGGCGATGCTCTATGGCACGATCGTTATTGGCATTGTGGCGCTGCTGCGCGGCGATGATTTTACGCCGCAGTGGACGGTGAGCTATATGGGGGCGCTGTTCTACCTTGCACTGTTCGGTTCAGTGATTGCCTTTGGCGTCTATTTCACTTTGGTGGGGCGTATCGGCGCCAGCAACGCCGCTTACAGCACCCTGCTGTTTCCACTGGTGGCGCTGACGCTGTCCACGGTTTACGAAGGCTATCAGTGGCATGCTAATGCGGTGATCGGGCTGGTGCTGATTCTGCTGGGCAACCTGGTGATGTTCGCGAAACCGCAGTTCTGGCGATTACCGTTCCTCAGCCGCGCCTGATGCGGCATCGCCAATCAGGGAGGCATCGCGTGCCTCCCTTTTGTATCACACTGTATCTGGCGTTTGCGCCGATACAGTCGCTGGCAAAATCCCTTCTTATGCACACATCCGCGACACTTCCGCTTGTTTTTATTATCTGGTCGCGATAGCCCACTATACGTCGTTCGCTATCGTTTTTGATTTGATGCCAACAACCTCGTGTGTGCAGGAGAAATCTATGAACGTTTCAGCGTCCCCGGTACTTCGCTTTAAAACTCTGTTGCTGGCCAGCGTGCTGCTGGCGCCCGCCTTGCCGGCCCTTGCTGCGCCGGATTACGCCGCCGAATTTAAAACCGTTCACCAAATTAACGCCGGCGACCTGAATATCGGCTACGTCGATATCGGCCCGCGCGATGGCCAGCCGGTCATCCTGCTGCACGGCTGGCCGTACGATATCAACAGCTACGCTCAGGTCGCGCCTGTACTGGCCAGTAAAGGCTTCCGCGTCATTGTGCCCAGCCTGCGCGGTTACGGCACCACCCGATTCTTGTCCGCCGCCACGCCGCGTAACGGTCAGCCGTCCGCGCTGGCGTCTGACGCCGTCGCGTTAATGGATGCGCTGCATATCAAACAGGCCGATTTCGCCGGTTTCGACTGGGGCGCACGCACGGCGGATATCGTCGCCGCGCTGTGGCCGGAGCGGGTGAAATCGCTGGTTTCGGTCAGCGGCTATCTGATTAGCAGCCAAAAAATTGGCGAGCAGCCGCTGCCGCCGCAGGGCGAACAGCAGTGGTGGTATCAGTTTTATTTCGCGACCCCGCGCGGCGCGGCGGGCTATGCCAAAAACACCCACGACTTTGCGAAGCTCATCTGGCTGCAAGCGTCACCGGGCTGGAAGTTCAGCGAGGACACCTTCAATACCAGCGCCAAATCGCTGGACAACCCGGATCACGTGGCGGTGACCATCAGCAACTACCGCTGGCGTTTAGGGCTGGAGAAAGGTGAAGCGAAATATGCTAAATATGAGCAGAAGCTCGCCACGCTGCCCTCCATTACCGTCCCGACCATCACCATTGAAGGGGGCAACAACGGCGCACCGCACCCGGATCCGAAAACCTATGCCGCCCGCTTTACCGGCAAATATGAACACCGTACTTTCGGCCCAAACGTGGGGCATAACCCACCGCAGGAAGATCCGGCTAACTTCACTAAGGCCGTCATCGACGCCGATAAACTGTAACCCCACGGCTGCCCCGGCCTGACCTGGAGTCAATATGGAACACATCGATAATATCCTGGTGGTGGATGACGACCACGACATTCGCGAGCTGGTCGTCGACTACCTGCTGAAATCAGGCTATCGGGCGACGGGGGCCAGCAACGGCAAGGCTATGCGCAGCTACCTTGCCAGTCATCAGGTGGACCTGGTGGTACTGGACATCATGATGCCCGGCGACGATGGTCTGACGCTGTGCCGCCAGTTGCGCAATGACCGGCAGAATATTCCCGTACTGATGCTGACCGCGCGCGGTGACGATGCGGACAGAATTCTGGGGCTGGAAATGGGCGCCGACGACTATCTGGTTAAGCCGTTTGTCGCCCGTGAACTACTGGCGCGTATTAAGGCCATTCTGCGCCGCTACCGCGCCCTGCCGCCGAATCTGCAAATTACCGAGGCCGGACGGCTGATTGCCTTTGGCCGCTGGCAACTGGATACCGCCGCCCGTCATCTGCAGGACGACGAGGGGCTGGTGGTGGCACTCAGCGGCGCGGAGTATCGCCTACTGCGCGTGTTTCTCGACCATCCCCAGCGCGTGCTTAATCGCGACCAGTTGCTTAGCCTGACCCAGGGCCGCGATGCCGAGTTGTTTGAGCGGTCAATAGATCTGCTGGTCAGCCGCCTGCGTCAGCGGTTGAACGACGACGCGCGCGAACCGGCCTATATTAAGACCGTGCGTAGCGAAGGCTATGTGCTGGCCATGCCGGTCACCCTGCGGGAACTGCATGAATGAGGCTGTGGCCAAAAACGCTGCTATACCGGTTAGTGCTGATTGTGCTGGGCGGGCTGCTGCTGGCCAACAGCCTGACGCTGGCGGTGCTGCTCTATGAACGGATGAGCAGCGCCCGCAGCGTGATGCTCAACAACCTGAGCGACGACGTCGCCACCAGCGTGGCGATTCTCGATAGGCTGCCCGCCAGCGAGCGTAGCGCCTGGTTACCCAGGCTATCGCGCGGAAATTATCAGTATCTGACCAACATCGGTGAATCGGGGCCGCCGCCCGACAGCTGGCGCTCGCGCAGCATTGTGCAAACGCTGCATGACGCACTGGATGAAAAATATACGCTAACCATAAGCGCTCTCCCTGGGCCACGGGAGCACCTGCAGGCGCATCTGCGCTTAAGCGACGGTCAACCGTTAACCATTGATATTCGTCCGCAGCTTCCTGCTCTGGCGCGCTGGCTGCCGATTGTGCTGGTCGCCCAGCCGCTGCTGCTGCTGATTTGCGCATGGTTGGCGGTGCATCAGGTTGTGCGCCCGCTCTCCCGCTTTACCCGCGCCGTCGAATCATTAGAACCCGCAGACACCTCGCCGCAGCCAATGGAAGAAGATGGTCCGCGGGAAGTCCAGCAAACGGCCCGCGCTTTTAACGCTATGCTGGCGCGCGTTCAGCACTACCTCCAGGAGCGTACGCAGATCCTCGCCGCCATTTCTCACGATCTGCAAACGCCGATTACGCGTATGAAGCTGCGGGTGGAGATGGCGCAAGATACGGCACTGCAAGAAAAGATGATGCAGGATCTTGATGCCATGGCCCGTCTGGTGCGCGAAGGTATCGCCTACGCCCGCAGCAGTGAAAACGTTCAGGAAGCGAGCCTGCGTCTCGATCTCAACGCCTTTCTCGACTCCCTCGCCTGCGATTACGTAGACACCGGCCAGCCGGTCACTTTCGAACCGCTGGCAAGCCTGCCTCCACTCACGACCTATCCCCAGGCTCTGCGTCGGGCGATCGCCAACCTGGTCGACAATGCGTTGAAATATGGCAATAACGACGCGCTCTTACGTATCACCCCCGTTGACGAGCGCTGGCTGACTATTGACGTGCTGGATAGCGGCCCGGGGATCCCGGCGGCGGAGCTGGACGCCGTACTTCAGCCTTTTTATCGGCTGGAAACCTCGCGTAATCGCCATACCGGCGGCACCGGATTGGGGCTGGCAATCGCCTCCCAGCTAGCCGCCCGCTTACGGGGTCGCTTAACGCTGAGCAATCGCCCACAGGGTGGGCTGGAGGCCAGGCTCTGGCTGCCTTTGTATCCTGATGTATCCAGAGCAGATACGGATAAATAGCCTGACAAAACGGCCCTTTGACGACACACGCCCTATACAGCGGCGCGATTAAATCGCCTCACCGCCTGCAAGGCAGGCTGATATCAACATGAGGTGATTTATGACCAGAGTCCGTCAGTTTTTCCTTGGGGCCGTAGCGGCGATGCTGCAAACGGCAGCCTGCGTCGCCGCAGACAATCAGGCGCTGCGCGCCGCCCTTCTCGCTACACAGTCCGCCACCGTCGCGCAGACGGCCGCTTGGCCACGCCGCGTGCTGGGAGGTGCCTGATGACCGTTATCATTGCGTTTCTGGGGGGCATGCTCACGCTATTAAGCCCCTGCACGTTGCCCGTTATCCCCTTTTTGTTCGCCAGCATGAAGGGGCAAAAACGCCATCTGGCGGCGCTGCTCGGCGGTATGGTGCTGATGTTTACCGCGCTGTCGCTGCTGGTGACCGTGACCAGCGCGTGGGTCACCCAGATTTCAGCGGCAGGCCGCTGGCTGGCGCTGGCATTTCTCACCGTGGTGGCGCTGTCGCTGATCTCACCACAGATAGCACAGCGGCTAGCGTCGCCGGCAGTCCGTCTCGGTAATCAGGTCAACGACCGCAGCCTACGTCGTCAAGGAGTGCTGTCGGCGCTGCTGGCCGGGATTGCCACCGGCCTGCTTTGGGCACCCTGCGCGGGCCCAGCGCTGGGGGCCATTCTCAGTCTGGAAGTGGTTCAGGGAAACACCGTATCCAGCGGTGTTTTGCTGGCCGCCTATGGCGGCGGCTGCGCCGTTATGCTGGCGCTATTGTGGCTGGGCGGCCAGAGGGTGATGCGCTGGCTGCGCGCCAGAACTACCGTGGTTGAGCTGCTGAAACGGCTGGGCGGGGTCGCTATGCTGGCCTCGGTGATACTTTTTGCTTCGGGCGCCACCAGCGTATTTCAGGGGGCCAATACGCTCTCCCTGCGGCTGGAACAGCATCTGGTGTCGTGGGTTCCCGCCACGCCCGTTAAACTGCAGCCCGTCGCCGACAGCGCCCTGCCGCCACTCACTGGCGGGACCGGGTGGATCAACAGCGCGCCGCTCAGTCACGAGACGCTAAAAGGCAAAGTCGTGCTGGTCGATTTCTGGACTTTTGACTGCATTAACTGCCAGCACACCTTACCGCATGTCCGCGAATGGGCGGAAAAATATCGTCCACAGGGGCTGGAGGTGATTGGCGTACACACGCCGGAGTATCCGCACGAGAAGAATTTGGCCGCGGTAACGGCCGCAGTGAAAAAATGGCGGCTGAGCTACCCGGTGGTCACGGACAATAATTATCAAATATGGCGCGCTTTTGGCAATCAGTACTGGCCAGCCCACTATCTTTTTGATGCGCGCGGTCAGCTTCGCTATACGTTCTTTGGTGAAGGGAATTACAGCGAACAGGAACAGGCCATCGCGCAGTTATTAAAAGAAACGCGTACCTGATTAAAATAAGGGGGCACTCGCCCCCTTATTTATTGTGGAATTAATATGAACTTATTTCTGCGACGGGTCGAATTTCACCGCATCGATGGCCATATCATCAATAACCTGTTTCAATGTATCCAGCGTCAGCTGCGCGTTAGAGTTAGACAGATCTTTGCCTTCACCCTTGCGCACCACTTTAATGACCGGCTTATTGGTGGCGGCGTCAATCAGTTCCGCCTCAAAGTACAGGTTGGTGTTCATCGTACGGTGGCCCGTCGCGGCTTCAGTGCCCGCAACAACCATCGCAATTGGAATCACTTCGTAGAACTGCAACCCTTCTTTGCTGGAGTCAACGGCAGTAATCGCACCGCGGAAGATCAGGCTATGCGGGCCAGCTTTGGTTGCCAACGGTTTGCGCTCGCTGATGGCTTTTTTCAGCTCGGTATTGGTGTAGTTCAGAATATCGGTCAGCGCTTTCTGCCCAACCTGAGTGGTCGGCTTCGGTACCGGATAGTAGGTTACCGGGTTATACACCACGTTGGCATAATTGGCCGGTTTATAGTCCGGAGAGATCCAACGCAGTTCCGTTTTCCCCGAGGCCGTGGTGCTTTCTTTCAGGCCGGAATAGTCTTTTAAAAAGCCGGAGTACTGCTCCGGAGTGGTGGTCTTCGATGCACAGCCCGCTAATGCCAGAGCGCCCACAAGGGCCGCCGCTTTGAAAAACGCTTGAGTACGCATGAGAATAATCCCTGATAAATGCACAGATGCCCGTAAGTTATAGCAAATGAATCAGGAGTTTGTCGCGGCAAAAATGGAGGCTGCTCTCATTATTTATAAAAATGATTCATTATATAACGGGCTTTTGCCCGTTATATAAATAACAATTATAATTCCCTGCGCGCCAGCATCGTCGCGAAGCGTAATTTAATGCGGTTGCCCTTTTCATCAGTACGATGCAATTCGCCGACGTCTTCGTTATATTTCAGCAAATTCCAACCTTTATAATAGTTTTTCAGCTCACCTGTTTTAAAGGCAAACGGGAAGCCAACCGTACAGGGGAAATCATCGGTGTCCATCGCCGCGACAATCAGATTGTAGCCGCCCGGTTTGGTACAGCGCTGCATGTTGTCGATAAGACGCGGAATGGTATTCGCTTCAAGGAACATCATTACCACGGTAGAAAGAATAAAATCATACTCACCGTCAAAGCTAAGCGTATTGAGATCGTGAATAGCCACCTGCAGATTTTCCAGTCCTTCCGCTTCACGAATCGACCGCAGGTTCTGAATGCTCATCGGGTTCTTATCCCACGCCGTTACGTCGTAGCCGTTCGCCGCCAGATAAAGGCTATTGCGCCCGTTACCGCACCCCAGATCGAGGGTTTTCCCCGGCTTAACAATAGTCGCGGCATGCACCACTTCTGAATGGGTTCGGGTCAGGCCGTATTTGTCGGTAAAGTAGTTTTCATCACGAATGGTCATTGTTCATCCTTCGGTTTCATCAGTGTCGACGGTGCAACACGCGTCAAAAGTTTACCCTGAAGCAGCAACAGTAGCGTTTTTACCAGCAGCAGGCCGATCACGATATTCGTGAAAATAAAGAGCGGCAGCGCCAGATGATGGAAGAAGCCGGTTCCGCTGGCATGTCCCAGATGCAGGCCGGTAGAAGCCAGCGCGGAAATACCGAACGAGAAGCTCCAGAACGAGGCATTAAACGCCTGACGCAGATACCAGGGCATCAGACGTAACATAAACAGCAACTGTAATAGCCCGTAGCCGAACAGCATTTTCGCGAACACATCGGCGTGTCCGCCGTTAATGCTCAACCACGCGTTACAGGCGACCAGCGCCGGTGCCAGTTGAATGCCGAGTGAGGTCCGTAACGGCACGGACAACGCGCCGCCGCTGCGCAGGCGTTGCACGATAGCGGGCTCCAGCGTTATCCAGGAAATGACGCCAGCGCCCAGAAAGACCAGTCCGACATCGTTAAACCCCAACGCCCCGCAGGCCATAGCGCTGATAAAATTGTTGGCGACGGTCGGCAGATACAGCCCCGGCGTGGTGGCATCCGCCGGATGCTCGCCGCGCCACAGCCCCGCCGTTTGCCATGCGGCATAGCTCAATTGCAGCACCACGCCGATAATAAACAGCGCCTGCGCCAGCGTTCTCAGCCACGGTGTGACGCCGATGGCGACCAGCATGGTGGTTGCCGGAAACAAGCTCACGAAACTGCTGGCGATGGGGTGACGCATCTCCAGCCAGACGCTGTAGGGAAAACGTATCGCTCGGGTGATAAAGGCCAGCGTCAACAGCCCCCACATCACGATCGCCAATATCACCAGCCCTTCGCCGATCGCCGGGTTCACCGGCCAGATAGTGCTGGCATAACGCCAGGCGAAACCCATGCCAATGGTGCCCAGCACCATCCCAAAATAGCCCGCAGGTAGATTCAATACCCGCTGCCCATCGTTTTTATTATGCATTTTGTTTATTTTATCAAATTTATTTAAGTTGCATTTTAAATGATTCTTTTGGCCGACGCTAGCGCCAAAAGCAGCCCCAGAAAACATCATCCGTTTGACCTGCTGTCGCAAAGGATTTGCTACATTTATTGTATCTATTTAGCTGAGGTTATCATGAAAAAATACCGTCTTAGCGACGCTTCACGCAGCGTTCAGATAGGCGAACCCGGCGCGCGCGAAAGCATCGTGATGCGGCAGATTATCGCCCTGCGGGATTTCGCCGACGTGACAACCGGCACTCTGGGCGGCTGGGTCGATGATGAAAACGCACTGAGCCACGACGGCAACTGCTGGATTTACGATGAAAACAGCCTCGTTTACGCCGGGGCAAAGATAGAGGAAAACGCACGGCTGATAGCCCCCTGTGAAGTGAGTCATCGGGCGATTATCAGCGGCAACGCCCGCGTGCAGGCCAGCCGGATCGGCCAGGGTGCGCGGCTGAGCGGCAATGTCACCGTCGATAAGGCGCGAGTACACGGTTACTGCCACCTGTTTGGCGATGCCCATATCGGCGAGGGCTGCCAGATTGTTGGGGCAAAAGGACTGACCGCCGACAACGAGCGGCTGCTGCAAATCTTCGATCGCGCCCGCCTGACCGACTGCCGGGTCGTACATCAGGCGCAAATTTACGGTGACGCCACGCTCAACCACGCTTTCGTGGAGCATCGAGCAGAGATTTACGACAGCGCGCGCCTGGAGGGGAATGAGGAAAACAATATCTGGGTCTGCGATTGCGCCAAAGTCTACGGCAACGCGCGCATCATCGCCGGGTCGGGTGAAGATGCAATTCCAACGCTACGCTACAGCTCACAGGTGGCGGAGAACGCGGTCATTGAGGGCAACTGCGTGCTGAAACACCACGTACTGGTTGGCGGCAACGCCCGGCTTCGCGGCGGGCCCATTCTGCTTGACGACCACGTGCTGATTCAGGGTGATGCGCGTGTCGAAGGCGATGTGCTGATCGAGTATCACATCGATATTACCGACGACGTGGTTGTAGAAGCCTTGCCCGGCGAAGCAATTCACCTACGCGGGCGCAAGGCCATTACCGGAACGCAGCGGATTACGCGTACTCCGCTATTTGGCGCGCTATGACCGCGTGTTATCGATGATGCGCGCGTAAATATTTTGGTCGTAGAACACGCCATTCAGAAACTCAGCCTGCCGCAAGCAACCTTCCAGCTGAAAACCATTACGTTGCGCCACTTGATTGCTGCGCAGGTTGTCCACCCGACACTTAATCACGAAGCGGCGAATTTCCCCCAGTTCAACGTAATAGCGGATAAACGCCTGCAGCGAGGCGGATAAAATCCCCTTGCTCTGCGCGGCCTCGTCCAACCAGTAGCCGATATAGCCCGTTTTGTTGGACGGTTCGATCTGGTTAAATGAGAGCACGCCCGCCATTTTCCCCTCGACAAAAATCAGGAACATTTTGGCAATGCCGCGCTGGTGCAGCATCATATTGCCCTGCACATTCTGGCGGGTGTCCTGTTCGCTTTTGACAAACTGCGGCCAGTTGAGCGTTTGCTGTAGCCAGTCGCGATTACGCACGACCATCTGATGCAGCTCGGAAACGTGCGACTCATTAACAGCCTCAAGGGTAATGGCGTCGGAGACGACGATCGTTTCAATGCGGGTCATATACAGGCTCTCGATCAAAAGGAAAACCCGGCGTCGCGCAGCTTGGCCGGGTTTCAACTAGGTTATTTCATAATACGGTCGTCAACGTACTGACGTTTATCCGGCGCTGGCGGGAAGTACTGATACAGCCAGGTTTCGCTGATGGCGTCACCGCGACAGCGCAGGAACAGACGCATATCCACCGGGTCGGTGGAATCTGACGTAGGATACCAATCGAACAAGATACGGTAGCCGTCAAACGGTTCAACGTAGAGAATTTCGATCTGCTTCGCTTCCCCGCTGGAAAGCGTAATCACCGGTTCAATGCCCTTCGGTGCAGCCGCTTTCAAATCACCGCCGACAAAGTCGATAGCAAAACGGCGGGACCATTTGTCCGGATAATGCTCGCCCGGTGCCCAGCCTTCCGGGAAGCTGCCCATCCCGGTGCGAGTTGCCAGTACGCGGGCTAACGGCGAACGGACCGGCGGCATCGCGCTCCAGTACAAGCGATAGCTAAAGTTCAGCTGGTCGCCCGCTTTCATCGGTTTTTCCGGCTGCCAGAAGCAAACGATGTTATCCAGCGTTTCGCCGGTCGTCGGGATCTCCATCAGGCTTACCGCCCCTTTGCCCCACTGATTGCGCGGCTCTACCCACAGGCTTGGGCGCTTATTGTACCAGCCCATCACGTCCTGATAGTGGGTGAAATCACGGTCCAGCTGCAGCAGACCAAAGCCTTTCGGGTTCTTATCCTGATAGGCATTGAACTGCAGCTTTTGCGGGTTGTTCAGCGGACGGCAGACCCATTCGCCGTTGCCGAGCCACATCGCCAGACGATCGGAGTCGTGGATCTGCGGGTGAATGGTGTCGCAGACGCGGCGCTCGTTGTTGCCGCAGCTGAACATACTGGTCATCGGCGCGATACCCAGCTGTTTGATATCTTTGCGCGCATAGATATGGTTTTCCACATCCATAATCACCTGCGCCTTCTCGCAGTGCACCACGAATTTATAGGCACCGGTCACGCTGGCGCTATCGAGCAGCGCGTAAACCGTAAAGGTGGTGTCGCCCGGTTTAGCCGTTTCAAACCAGAAGGAGGTAAAGTCCGGGAACTCTTCGAGTGAGTCGGTATAGGTGTCAATCGCCAGACCGCGTGCAGACAGGCCGTACTGATAGGTGCTGTCGACCGCGCGGAAGTAGCTCGCACCCAGGAAGGAGACGATGTCGCGACGCGCCAGTTCTGGTGCCTTAAATGCGCGGAACCCCGCAAAACCGAGGTCGGTCTGCCCTTCCAGCTGTTTCGTATCCACGCCAGCATCGTTGTACTGGAACAGCTCCGGGCGGAAGTGGATTTCACGCGCCTGCTGGCTGGCCGGGTCGAGTGAGAACATACGCACGCGGCGGCGGAACCCCATGCCAACGTGGAAGAACTGAATATCCAGCTGGCGATCTTTCACGTTATTCCACAGGGAGTGCGCCGCATCGTACTGGATGCTGTTGTAAGCCTGTGGCGTCAGATTTGCCAGCGTCTCCGGCAGCGCGCGCGGCGCGCCGCTCCACGGCTGACGTGAGAGATCGTGAGCCATTGATTGCAGCACGCCAAAGTCAAAGCGACGGGTCTGGCCGTCGGCAATGTCAGACTCCTGCGCCAGCGCGGCCTGGGAGAAAAGCGATGCAAAACCGGAAGTCCCGCACACGGCGGCAACAGCCATTGAAGATTTTAGAAAGTGTCTGCGATTCATGCCTGGCAAAGCGTCCTTTTTATAGTCGGAATGCTGCAAAAAAATAACGGCGATACTATCGCCCACTCTAGACAAAATTGACTGATAATCCAATTGGTAGCGCAAGAAAATCTGCTAATCCAGGCTCACATGGTGTTTCATCACGCGTTTAAACAGCGCCAGCCGCGCGCGCATAAAACGGTTTTCCACACGGAAGCCAACGTGCTTATGTAGCCCAATACGCAGCAATCGGTCACGGCCACGTACCGAGGCCGGCCAACGTACGGGGCCCGTCAGAATCGTATGCTCCGCGCTGGCATGACGCGCGAAGTTCACCCAGTAATCGGCCACCTGGGCGGCAAAGGCTAAATCGCGCGGCGTGACATAGTCGCAGGATGGCGGTATGTGTCCCAGCGTATCGAAAACATAAGGCACTTCATTGCCATGCCACGCGCCGTGAGGATAGGTGTCGTGTTCCGCTTCGGCAACGTAGTCGAACCAATAGCGCCAACACGGTTGGTTCAACCGCTGCTGCGCCTGCATCACCACGTAGCCGAGCGTGGTAAACGCCATGTCGCGGCACACCTGACGCCCCAACTCCTCATCGCCCTTCACGCCGGGATAGAGCAGTTTGATTAATCCCAGTCCCAGGCGGCGCTCGCGGCG
This sequence comes from Kluyvera georgiana ATCC 51603, assembly GCF_001654985.1. GTDB lineage: Bacteria > Pseudomonadota > Gammaproteobacteria > Enterobacterales > Enterobacteriaceae > Kluyvera > Kluyvera georgiana. The sequence continues at coordinate 74,177 of NZ_LXEU01000046.1, read as the reverse complement.
TAGCTTCCGGATTTCTCCGGCCAAATCGACGCCAAAGACAGCCATGACGCTCGCTTCGTCACTGTTGGAACCCACGAGTACCGGCATGGGATGCTGCTTTGCGGCGAAAAAAACATCCAGCATCGGCTGTGGCAATACCGCATCACCGACAATCGGCGCCGGCCCCAGGTTATGCGGAGCAGTCAACGACCAGAATGCATCAGCCGGGATTTCACGCAGACTTTGCGCAGACGCGTCGGGAAGATTGAAGTGTTCAGCTAACCGTTCGCCGCGGGCCAGTGCCGTTTCACGCGGCATATCCGGCAGCGTATAGCCGCTCTGGATAATGGCTTTATGGAACAGTCCTTTCGCCTTAGGTGAAGCCATCAGTGATAGCACGCTGCGCGCGCCTGCTGATTCACCAAACAACGTGACGTTGTCACGATCCCCACCAAAGGCAGCGATATTGTCCTGCACCCAGCGTAGCGCTGCGATTTGGTCCATCAGGCCAAAGTTATACAGCCGTTCGCCCTCTTCTTCTTCCAGCGCCGGATGGGCGAAAAAGCCCAAATGGCCCAGGCGATAGTTGAGCGTCACCACCACCACGCCACGCCGTGCCAGCGCCTTGCCGTCGTACGGCGGCAGCCCACCCGCGCCAATCGTAAAACCCCCGCCGTGCAGCCAGACCATCACCGGCAACGGCGCATGACGTTCGGCGGGTGCCCAGACGTTGAGATAAAGGCAATCTTCTGAGAAGAGACCCGGATCGCCGCCGCCAAGCTCCTGGCAGTATTCACTGTTTTGCCAACTGGAAGCAGAAAAGGTCTCAGCGGGGCGAATGCCCTGCCACGGTATGACTGGCTGCGGCGCGCGCCAGCGCAGGGGGCCAACCGGCGGTGCGGCATAGGGAATGCCGCACCACAGATGGATATCCTCATCCACTCGTCCTGACAACGACCCTTGTAAGGTCTCTACGCGCGTTGAGGCATTCTGCATCGGTGTTCATCCTTTTTTGTTGATTCCTATGCAGATTAACCGTTTCAGAGCAAACCGCAACGGCGTTTGCTACGCACCTCCGCGTCTTCATAGAGCCTGAACTCATCCAGGACTGGCCGTCCCAGGGCGGCTTCAAAGGCACTGCGGCTGGCATTGCCATGGCTGCGCGTCTGCGCATCGCCGCCCAGATTCGACTGGAAAATCCCGGCAGCGCTCACCGGCAGAAAATCTTCATAGGTGATGGGCTGCGCGGTTATCCAGCCGCGTTCAATAAACGGTTGCGGGTCGTCACCCGGACGAATCGCCTGTCGGTGCGCATCGCCACTCGGCGTCAAGCGATAGCGGAACCAGGCCAACCCCTGCTGACGCAGGAGGAATTCGCTATCGGGAAAGGCTTTAAACACCTCTTGCAGATGCTGCTGATGAGTGAGGTTATCTTTTCCCACGCCCGCTTCGCTCAACAACCGGTCGTATAGCGCTCGCCCTTTCGGCGTTAAAGCCACCCCGCGCTGCTCAATTTCACCAAAACGCGCGGTATGCGTGCCGCTGGCATCGCCGGCAAATGCCACCGGCTCTTCCAACGCCTTAAAGCTGGTCTGCCGCAGCACTAGCGGTACCGCACGTCGCGGCGGCCCTTCAATCACCGCCTTCGGCTCAATGCCATATTCGGCCATCAGCGACTGCACTTGATCGATATCCAGCGTGCGCGGCGTCAGGTGGTTAATATGACAACCGGGGAAGCAAACCACGTCGGCAATCAGCCGATGCTGGCGGTTCAGCGCCTCGTAGGTAGCTTTGTCTACCGTGGTATGCCGGTGCCAGCGGAAGGTCTCCAGCGCTTCATGAACAAACTCCTTGGCCTGCTCGGCGTTGAAACCGTTCTGCTCATCATGAAGATTCATCAGCGCTCGACAGCGCGGGGTGAAAATATCGCGCCGGGCGAGAATTTTCGCCGCCTTTTCGCGCAGCGCGGGATCGTCGATCAGCTCCAGACGCAGTAGCGAGGTGAAGATGCGGAAGGGATTGCGTTGTAACGCGGCATCATCCACGGGTCGAAACGCGGTGGAGTGAACCGGCACGCCAGCGACCGACAGATCGTAATACCCGACCGGCTGCATCCCCATAATGGCAAACATGCGACATAGCGTCGCCAGTTCTTCAGCCGTTCCCACCCGTATGGCGCCATGACGCTCAACGTTCAGACGCGCCAGCTCATCGGCGTTCGCCAGCTGTTCATGCAGGCGTGCATTATTTTCCAGTACCGCCAGATTTACATCAGCGACAAGCGCTAACAACGTGCCATATTGCGGGACTTCCTGCTGGTACATTGCCGACATTGCTTGTGAAAACTCTTCCCGAATATCATCTGCTGATAGGGTGTGCGCCATGTTGTTCCATCTCCTGTGCCTATATTTGCAGTGTAGGTAAGCACATGAGGCTATGCGGTAAGAATTTACAAAGTGTGATCCCGGCGACTGAGTTGATTTCACAGTGAATCCCGGCATTTACATAACCACAGGTTATTTAAAACACACCTTAAATTCACTATTAATTAACAATGCATTTACACACACTGTGTGAGGCAATAATAAAATACCCTACACGGAGCCACCTATGAGCACAAAATGGTCACCGCAAGAAGTGATTCACCGGGATTACAACAATCACCCACCGGCTTTCGCGCCGGGTTACAAAACCAGCGTGTTGCGCTCGCCGCGTAACGCCCTTATCTCATTGCAAAACTCGTTATCTGAGATCACCGGTCCGGTCTTCTCCCAGCAGGACATTGGCCCGCTGGATAACGATCTGATTCTGAACTACGCCAAAGACGGCCTGCCGATTGGTGAGCGTATTATTGTTCACGGCTACGTGCGTGACGGCTTCGGGCGTCCATTGAAAAATACGTTGGTCGAAGTGTGGCAAGCCAACGCAGGGGGCCGTTACCGCCATAAAAAGGATCAGTACCTGGCCCCCATCGACCCCAACTTTGGCGGCTGTGGCCGCGTGATGACGGATGAAAACGGCTATTACTTCTTCCGCACCATCAAGCCCGGGCCGTATCCATGGCGCAATCAGGTCAGCGACTGGCGACCATCGCATATCCACTTCTCGATTTTTGGTGAAGCCTTTGCTCAGCGCCTGATTACACAAATGTACTTTGAAGGCGATCCGTTAATTAAACAGTGCCCTATCGTGCAAGCCATCAATAACGACGATGCGGTTCGTACGTTGATTGCTGAACTGGATACTCACGCCGCCGTGCCGCTTGACTGTCTGGCCTATCGTTTTGATTTGGTACTGCGCGGCCAACGCGCCACGCTGTTTGAAAACCGTACGCAGGGGGCTGCACGATGAAAGACTATTTACCCGAAACCGCCTCGCAAACCGCTGGGCCTTACGTCCACATTGGGCTCGCGCCAGACGCCGCCGGTTTTCATATTTTTGAGAAAAACTTTGGCCCAACGCTGGTTAACAGCCATACCCCGGGTGAACGCATAGCCATTGAGGGCCGCGTGTTCGACGGCTCTGGTACGCCGGTTCGCGACGTACTGATTGAGATCTGGCAAGCTAACGCCGATGGGCGCTACAACCATGTCGCCGATCGGCAGGAAGGCAAGTCACTGGACGCTGATTTCCGCGGCTGGGGTCGCGCCTGCTCTAACTTTGACAGTGGCGTCTGGCGCTTCGACACGATTAAACCGGGGCAAGTCGTGGGTCGCGATGGGCGCTTAATGGCGCCGCACGTCAACCTGTGGATCGTCGCGCGTGGTATCAACATCGGCCTGAATACCCGCATGTACTTCTCTGATGAGCAGGAGGCCAATGCCAGCGATCCGGTGCTCAACCTGATCGAGTGGGAAGTCCGTCGCCAGACGCTGATTGGCCACAAAGAAACCCGTAACGGCGAGACGGTGTATCACTTTGATATTTATCTGCAAGGCGATAAAGAAACGGTCTTTTTTGACGTATAAACGCTGATATCTCCGGCGTCTCTGCGCGCCTCTGAGCTTCTTAACCCGGCAGAGTGCAACGACGCCGGGTTATCCCACCACGCAACAAAACGCTTGTCTGTTAAACCGCACAAATGTTAATAATAATTTGCTAGCAAGTTATCAAAATTAAACAACATTACTTGTCACCCATGCTGCTCTGTTTTTAACATCGCTTATGGAAAAAAACGCTCTCTTTAGTCAGCGCATTCGCCTGCGCCATTTGCACACTTTCGTGGCCGTCGCCCAGCAAGGAACATTGGGGCGCGCGGCTGAAACACTTAATCTCAGCCAGCCTGCACTCTCCAAAACGCTGAATGAGCTCGAACAGCTCACCGGCACGCGGCTTTTTGAGCGCGGTCGTCTGGGCGCGCAGTTAACCCTTGTTGGCGAACAGTTCTTAACCCATGCGGTCAAGGTACTTGATGCGCTGAATACCGCCGGGCAGGCGTTGGTTCGTAAAGAAGGTGTTAACAATGATGTGGTGCGAATTGGCGCACTGCCCACCGCGGCGCTGGGCGTTCTCCCGGCGGTAATTGGTCAATTTCATCAACAGCAAAAAGACGTCACCCTCCAGGTTGCCACCATGAATAACACCATGTTGTTGGCGGCGCTGAAGTCCGGAGATATCGATCTTGGTATTGGACGGATGTCTGACCCGGAACTGATGACCGGGCTAAACTATGAGCTCTTATTCCTCGAGTCGTTGAAGCTGGTCGTGCGGCCTGACCACCCTATCCTGCATGAAAACATCACCCTGAGCCGTGTACTGGACTGGCCGGTTGTCGTTTCACCAAAAGGTACAGTGCCACGTCAGAATGCCGAGACGCTACTGCAGAGCCAGGGCTGTAAAATGCCTGCGGGCTGCATTGAAACGCTTTCTGCATCGCTATCACGCCAGCTGACGGTTGATTACAACTATGTCTGGTTCGTGCCTTCCGGCGCGGTGAAGGACGATTTGCGGCGCGGTACGCTCACCGCGCTGCCTATTGCGACTCAAGGCCAGGGGGAACCCATCGGCATCCTCACCCGCGTAGACACCACGCTCTCCTCCGGCGCACAGACGTTATTGAGCGCCGTTCGTAAGTCGATGCCTGCCTGATGATGTACTTCGTGGCCTGTCCGGGCCACGAAGACGCGCTAGCTGGCTTGTTTATCCGTATGCGCCCAGGAAAGCTTAGGGAAAGCGTCAATCGCGCTTTCCAGGGACAAATTCACGACGCTGATATTATTCAGCTCGCAATAGGATTGTGCGGCATAAAAAGAATGACAGATTTGGTCAAAATCACGGTCGAGTCGCGTGCCCAATTTATCCGTCACCGTTTCATAAAAACGCGGTTGGTTAAAATTATTCATATCCAACCCTGCGATATATATCTGTCGATAACCCAACGCACAGGCAATTTGTAACGCCGGGTAGACTACCGTACCATAATCAAACAGCCCATACTCAATGTTATCTGAGAAGCCCGCCCCATCCAACCAATGGTAATGCTCATCATTAATAATCAGTTTCTCTTTTGCGGCGAGGAATTTATAGACGCACTCGCCGGATACAGCTTCGAACACCTTGAAACCGCAGCGGATATGCCGCCATTCAATGTTGGAGAAAATGGTTTCCAGCGTTGTATAAGGACAAAAAACCGTGAGGTCGTCTCGCGCAACCAGTTTCTTGACCAGCGATAAACGGCGGAGCACGAAATTTCTGTCCGTAATGGCATACCATTTAAAATCAATGGTTTCCATTGAAATTGCGCCATTAACACCAAAGTAATCAAACGATGCATTGAAAAAATGATTATCGATATGATTGACGGACGGTCCCGTTGCCATAATAAGCAGCGGCTTGTTTCTTTTTTCTTTGCCAACGCAAGGGGTGTTTATCTGCTTATGTTTAAAAAACACAGCATCGATACTCCCTTTTTCATTTCTCACCACTTTAAAAAAAGGCCATAGATTTTTATTGTGGTGATACTGTTTCGAGTGTGTCGTCCGGTACAATGTCTTGCAAAACCATTTAGATAAATTATTAATTGCCATCATAATATTTATTCCATGAATAAATGCCAGCAATATATGGCAGGCTCTGTTATTATAAGTTACAGCATAAAATAAAAGGCCATAAGTTAACGTTTTTCCAATAAAAGAAAAGGAATACTTTTTATTTTAACCCGGATATTAATGTCAGAATATTGCAGATGAAAAATTCAGAATTTAGCTCGTCTTAAAATTACTGCTACGTTAACGTCATGTCTTCGCTCTTCACCCCAATGTTCTGCCCCCCTCAGCCGACGGTTGAGTGACGCATCGAGAGTCTCCAGGCAGCAACGCTTACAATACCAATATGCAAATAATGCGAAATTATTTATTAACAATTGCGCAATGCAATTTAACAGATCTATCATAGCCATAAGTTAACCAAATGGTTCACATGTGTTTTCATTTGCGAACCATATACCCCAATTAGAAACAACCAGGCATTTCATTCAAAACACCATCGCGACATCATTAACTCATTTGGTTCAGTCGCGTGCATTTTATGCTGTCGAAAGGAGAACAGTATGGCTACTGGCAACGTGCCGCGAGGATTTCCCCGAATCCTGCAGTGGCTTCTTATCGGGCTGATGGCAATCATCGGTCTGGCGATTGGCGCGCTGGGGGCAAAGCTTGCCGCCGTGGGCGGCACCTGGTTCTTTGCCCTGATGGGGCTGGTCATGGTGGTCAGCGCCATCCTGATCGCCCGTCATCGTCGCGGCGGGATTGTGCTGTATGCACTGGCCTTTATCGTCGCGATCGTCTGGTCTATCAGCGATGCGGGCTGGGAATTCTGGCCGCTCTTCTCACGTTTGTTCGCCTTTGGCGTGCTGGCTTTCCTCTGCGCGCTGGTGTGGCCGTTCATGTCCGCTAACCAACCCGCCAAAAAAGTCCTGCCATTTGGGCTCGCTGCGGTCATTGCCGTAGCCCTGCTGGCAAGCGTTGGCGGTATGTTCAAGCCGCAAACGTTGGTTTCCGCTACCGAAGCGGTACCGGTTAAACCGGTCACCGCCGGTGAGGAACAGAAAAACTGGGAGCACTGGGGTAACACCACCCACGGCGATCGTTTTGCGGCACTGGACCAGATCAACAAGCAGAATATCAATAAACTGCAGGTGGCATGGACTGCCCATACCGGCGATATTCCGCTGAGTAACGGTTCGGGAGCAGAAGATCAGAACACACCGTTGCAGGTGGGTGATACCCTGTTTGTCTGCACGCCATATAGTAAAGTGCTGGCGTTGGACGTTGATACGGGTAAGGAGAAGTGGCGCTATGATTCAAAAGCCACCGCACCAAACTGGCAACGTTGTCGCGGCCTGGGCTACTTTGAAGAGACCCCGACATTAAGCGCAGCGCAGACAACGACACAGCCTGCAGCCTGCCCGCGCCGCCTGTTCCTGCCGACCACCGACGCGCGCCTGATCGCCATCAACGCCGATAATGGCGCACTATGCGAAGACTTTGGTCACCACGGTATTGTGGATCTGAGCGTTGGTATGGGTGAAATCAAACCGGGCTACTACCAGCAAACGTCCACACCGCTTGTCGCGGGGAACGTGGTGGTCGTGGGTGGTCGCGTCGCCGATAACTTCTCTACCGGTGAACCGCCAGGTGTGGTTCGTGCCTACGACGTACGTAGCGGCAAACTGGCCTGGGCGTGGGATCCGGGTAATCCAAACCTGACCGGCCTGCCGCCGGAAGGCCAAACCTACACGCGCGGTACGCCGAACGCCTGGTCGGCAATGTCCTATGACGCGAAATTGAACCTTATTTATCTGCCAACCGGTAACGCGACCCCGGATTTCTGGGCCGGTGAACGTACCGCACTGGACGATAGATACAGCTCTTCCATCGTTGCCGTTGATGCGACTACCGGTAAAGTACGCTGGCACTATCAGACCACGCACCATGACCTGTGGGACTTTGACCTGCCTTCACAACCGCTGCTGTATGACCTGCCGGACGGTAAAGGCGGCACCACACCAGTGCTGGTGCAGACCAGCAAGCAGGGCATGATCTTCATGCTTAACCGTGAAACCGGTGAGCCCGTCGCAAAAGTTGAAGAACGTCCGGTTCCTGCCGGCAACGTGGATGGCGAGCGTTATTCTCCTACGCAGCCTTACTCCGTCGGCATGCCGATGATCGGCAATGAGCAGTTAAAAGAGTCCGATATGTGGGGCGCGACTCCGGTTGACCTGCTACTGTGCCGCATTCAGTTTAAAGAAATGCGCCATCAGGGTATCTTCACCCCGCCGGGCGTCGACCGTTCCCTGCAATATCCGGGGTCACTGGGCGGTATGAACTGGGGCAGCGTCTCGGTTGATCCGAACAATAGCCTGATGTTCGTTAACGATATGCGCCTGGGCCTGGCTAACTACATGGTGCCGCGTGAAAATGTGGCGAAAGGCGCCAGTGGTATTGAGATGGGAATTGTGCCGATGGACGGTACACCTTACGGCGCGATGCGCGAACGCTTCTTGTCGCCGCTGGGTATCCCCTGCCAGAAACCGCCGTTTGGCACCATGTCCGCGGTGGATCTGAAGTCCGGTAAGATCGTGTGGCAAGTACCGGTGGGTACCGTAGAAGACACCGGCCCGCTGGGTATCCGCATGCATATGCCGATTCCGATTGGCATGCCGACACTGGGCGCATCGCTGTCAACGCAGTCGGGTCTGCTGTTCTTCGCGGGCACCCAGGACTTCTACCTGCGCGCATTTGACACTGCGACCGGCAAAGAAATCTGGAAAGACCGTCTGCCTGTTGGCAGCCAGTCCGGCCCAATGACCTACGTATCACCGAAAACCGGCAAGCAGTACATCGTCATTAACGCCGGCGGCGCACGCCAGTCGCCGGATCGCGGTGACTATATCATTGCATACGCCCTGCCGGATTCGCAGTAATCCTCTTCCCCGTAGCCAGCCCTGGCTACGGGTTTTTTCTGCTTATCAGAACGTTTCCCAGTTATCCGCACCTGCCGTGGCCACCACCGGACGCGTCGGCGTAAACGCCGGTTTGGCACTGGACTTTTCATGTCCATGATTTTCACTATGCTGGATACGGAACGCCCCGACGGCTTCGGTAAGGCGTGCCGCCTGCTCTTCCAGCGAAGCCGCCGCCGCAGAGGCTTCCTCGACCAGCGAAGCATTTTGCTGAGTGACATTATCCATCTCGGTCACCGCCTGGCTGACCTGCTGTATACCGCGGTTTTGTTCATCGGAGGCGGCCGCAATCTCCAGCATAATATCCGTCACGCGTTTTACCGCATCAACGATATCCGTCATCGTCGAGCCTGCACGCACCACTTCATCCGAGCCGCGCTCAATTAAGGTGACAGACTCGCTGATCAGCCCTTCAATCTCTTTCGCCGCCTGGGCGCTGCGGCTTGCCAACGTGCGCACTTCGCTGGCCACCACCGCAAACCCGCGGCCCTGTTCGCCTGCACGCGCCGCTTCAACGGCTGCGTTCAAGGCGAGAATATTGGTCTGGAAGGCAATACTATTAATGACCGACGTAATTTCCGAAATTTTCTTTGAACTGGTTGAAATACTGCCCATGGTTGCCACCACACCGGACACCAGTTGACCACCGCGTGACGCTTTACCGGAAGCATCTTCCGCCAGTTTGCTGGCATGATGGGCATTGTCGGCGTTTTGTTTCACCGTCGCGGTCAGCTGTTCCATACTGGCCGCCGTCTGTTCAATAGCCGCGGCCTGCTGTTCAGTGCGGGAAGAGAGATCGGTGTTACCTACTGAAATTTCGCTGGTTCCACGGTAGATCTCTTCGGCTCCCTGACGCACTGTGCCAACCGTCTGCACCAGCGCATGCTGCATTTTTTGCAGGTTACCGTTGAGCTGGCCAATTTCGCTGCGCCCAACCGGTTCATCCGCCATCGTCAGGTCGCCGCTGGCAATCTGAGCGATACGCGCGCCGGCACGTTGCAGTGGCTGAATGACCACGCGGCGTAATGTGGTAAAGGTCAGTACCGTCATCACGAAAGCCAACACGAAGGCACCCATCATAAAGATGATGCCGAGACGGGTACGATCGTGAGCCATCTCAGCTAATTGATTAGCCCGCGCGGTACGGATATCAATCACTTTCAGCCGTACGTCGTTGTAGGCATCATCCAGCGCACGGGCTTGCTCACTTTCGTAGTTGATGATCGCTTCAAACATGCCGTTCTGGGCATATTTCAGCATCGGTTTCATCCCTTCCAGGTAGGCGTTATAACGTTGATTCATTTCACCATCCAGCGCCTGGTCGGCCGGGGTTTTCACGCCTCTGTCGGTGTAAACCTTAAATCCGGCCTGCGAACGCTGAATCCATTGAGCTGCCGCCGCGAGATTTTTCTTCATGCTCTCCATTTCGGCAATTCGACTATCCGCCCCGGCGTGGATCATCATCAAACGCGCTTCACGCAGGTAGTTAGCGCTGTCGGAGATCCCCACTCGTACCTGTAACTCATGGGTAACATCACGTTGGTCAATATCGGCTTGCCACATAAAGTAGCCAGCCAGCCCCGAACTCAGGGCAAAGAGCAGCAGGATGCTGCCAAGAACGGAACCAAAAAACGGCACCAGGCGGATGTGATGTAAAAAACCGATCTTTTGCGCACGGTTCGGCGCAGCCTTTTTATTCATGAGTAGACTCTCTTGTACTTGAGGTAAGTACTAGAGTCATCGGCCATCGCCGCTAATTTCTTATCAGGAAAGGTACAAAACGTAAGGCGGGTCACACTTCATGCAACCAGCGGGAAAAATCCCGCTGGTTGGCGGCGTTATTTATCGCCGAAATGAATAACGGTACGGATAGATTTGCCTTCATGCATCAGATCAAACGCTTCGTTGATCTGCTCCAACGGCAAGCGATGGGTGATAAACGGGTCGAGCTGAATTTTGCCCGCCATCGCGTCCTCAACCATGCCAGGAAGCTGAGTCCGGCCCTTCACGCCGCCGAACGCTGAGCCGCGCCATACGCGGCCAGTCACCAGTTGGAACGGTCGGGTTTTGATTTCCTGACCCGCACCGGCGACGCCGATGATGATGCTTTCACCCCAGCCTTTATGGCAGCATTCGAGCGCAGAACGCATCACGTTGACGTTGCCGATACATTCAAAGCTGAAGTCCACACCGCCATCGGTCAGTTCGACGATCACATCCTGAATAGGCTTATCGTAGTCTTTCGGGTTGATAAAGTCGGTCGCGCCCATTTCTGCCGCCAGCGTAAATTTCTCAGGGTTGGTATCAACCGCCAGAATACGCCCCGCCTTCGCCTGTACCGCGCCCTGGATCACCGCCAGACCGATACCACCAAGACCAAAGACCGCCACGGTATCGCCTTCTTTCACCTTCGCCGTGTTATGCACTGCGCCAATACCGGTGGTCACGCCGCAGCCCAGCAGACAAACTTTATCCAACGGCGCCTGCGGGTTCACCTTCGCCAGCGAAATTTCAGCCACCACGGTGTATTCGCTGAAGGTGCTGGTGCCCATGTAGTGGTAAATCGGCTCGCCGTTATAAGAGAAACGGGTGGTACCGTCCGGCATCAGCCCCTTGCCCTGGTTGGCACGAACGGCCTGGCACAGGTTGGTTTTACCGGATTTACAGAACTTACACTCGCCACATTCAGCGGTGTACAGCGGAATAACGTGGTCGCCCGGTTTCAGGCTGGTGACGCCTTCTCCCACTTCAACCACTACGCCGCCACCTTCATGGCCCAGCACCGCCGGGAAAACGCCTTCCGGGTCATCGCCAGACAGCGTGAACGCATCGGTATGGCAGACACCGGTATGGGTGATTTTGACCAGCACTTCGCCTTTCTTTGGCGGCGCGACGTCAATTTCAACAATTTTCAGCGGCTGACCTGGGCCAAACGCAACTGCAGCACGTGATTTCATAGCTGTCTCTTCCGTTGTGATGATTATTTTAAATAGGATCGTAGCAGATGACCGACTTCGGTCATGCGTACTGCACGCTGATCCGGAGTGGTGTCTCCACTAACCAATTCATCTTTGAGATGCATCTCAACCATCTCGCCCATCAGGCCGTTGGCGGCCCCGCGAATGGAGGCAATTTGTTGCAGGATTGTGAGACAGGACTCGCCGGATTCCAGCGCGCGCTCCAGCGCCTCAACCTGCCCTTTAATGCGGCGAACCCGGGTTAATGCGCGTTTTTTGTCTTCAGGTGAATGCGGCATAAGCCCTCCGGTAATATAGGGGGGTATACTATCAGTTGTTTTATAAAATTGTAAATGATTGCGCAAGATTTGCGAAAAGCAGGAGGGAATTGCCGGACGGCGGTTACCGCCTTCTCCGGCATTGATAACTCAGGACTGCAGCGTCGCCAGACGCGCGGCAAAACCGACAAACACCAGGCCTATCAGGCTGTTGCCAATCTTCGCCAGCTTCTTACGCGTTCTGACATAGCGGGTGACCAGCGAACCGGACACAATCAGGAAACTCAGATAGGTAAAGCTGACCAGCTCCAGCGTCAGCGCGAGGATAAAGAATGCCAGCCCCGGCGTTTTGGCGTGCACATCAATAAATTGCACAAAGAACGAAACATAGAACAGAATCGCCTTCGGGTTTGTCAGGCTTAGGGTTAACGCGCGTTTGAAGATAGCATGCCCCGGCTCAGGCTCGTCATCCTGCCCCGCCGTTTTGCGCTTGAGGGTGCTATAGAGCATCTTGCCGCCGAGATACAGCAGATAAATCGCGCCCAGATAACGCACGATATTAAACAACACTGGCGTCGTTTTAATGAGCGTAGCAACGCCAGCGAAAGAGAGAAACATCAGCACGGCATCGCCGATAAACACCGCCAGCGCGGCCATGTACCCTTTACGGATACCGTGCGCGACGCCGGTTTTCAGGACGAAAAAGGTATTTGGCCCCGGAACCAGAATAATAAAAATGGCCCCGAGTAAATACGTCCAGTAATTCAGCACGCCAAAATCTGCGAACACCCTGTTCTCCCTACGCATACGTAACAAAAATGATGGCGTATGGTAACGCGAAGCCCAGGGAGTTTAAAGCCTTCTTAACGCTTACGCGGCATCATCCGCAGCAGCGTGTTGTCCTTCCAGATATAGTGGTGTGCCAGCGCGGCCAGCGCGTGCAGACCAATCAACCAATAGCCCAGATTCGCGAGAATGACGTGGTACTGCTTAAGCGTATCCACCAGGTCGAAATTGGCCTCAGCGGCGTGCGGCATGGTGAGACCAAACGCCAGCCATGGGTTACCACGGTTATACATCAGCAGCAAACCAATCACCGGCAAGGCGATAAACAACAGGTAGATAGCCAGGTGGCCAAGGTGCGCCAGGCCGGTCATCATCGGCTTCGGTTTCGGCACAATCGGCGGCGCCGGGCGTTTGAGACGAATCAGCAGTCGCGCCACCATCAACACCAGAATGCTGATACCGCAGGAAACATGCACCATATTAATCATCGGGCGGTCACTGCGTGGAAACAGTCCGCGCAGTTCCATCGCCGCGTAGGCTACCACCACCAGCAGAAAAACCAGCCAGTGGATCGCAATTTGTAAGCGTGAATATTTATCGTTCATCACCGGGACACTCTGAAAAGTAATATAAAAAGCAAAATAGCCGCGTTTCCTTAAAAATTCATTAACTTTTTCATATCGATACAAATTAGTCGCGCAAAATAACATTGCCCTTCCCCAATGACTGAACTAAGCCTGGACAGGTGAAACATATAATCCACACTTATCTATCAGCGGTTTCAAGTACACGTATTGGGTTGACACCCCATCACTGACAGGAGAGCACCATGAGTAAAATTGGCATTAACGGGTTTGGACGTATCGGCCGACTGGTTCTGCGCCGGTTACTGGAGGTATCCAGCAGTCATGAAGTGGTCGCGATAAACGACCTGACGTCACCAAAAGTGTTGGCCTATCTCTTGAAGCACGACTCCAACTATGGCCCCTTCCCCTGGAGCGTTGATTTCACCGACAATGCGCTGATTGTTAACGGTAAAACCATTACGGTTTATGCTGAAAAGGAAGCAAAGAATATCCCATGGACCGCCCAGGGCGCTGAACTCATCGTTGAGTGTACCGGTTTCTACACCTCGACGGAGAAATCTCAGGCCCACCTCGACGCCGGGGCCAAAAAAGTGCTGGTCTCCGCGCCGGCCGGTGAGATGAAAACGCTGGTGTTTAACGTTAACGACGATACGTTGAATGCCAGCGATAAAATCATCTCCGTTGCCTCTTGCACCACCAACTGCCTGGCGCCGATGGCCAAAGCGCTCAACGATGCTTTTGGGATCGAAGTGGGGACGATGACCACCATCCACGCCTATACCGGCACCCAGTCGCTGGTCGATGGACCGCGTGGTAAAGATCTGCGCGCGTCACGTGCGGCGGCTGAAAACATCATTCCGCATACGACCGGCGCGGCAAAAGCGATTGGCCTGGTGATTCCGGCGCTCAGCGGTAAGCTGAAAGGTCACGCCCAGCGCGTACCGACAAAAACCGGCTCGGTGACCGAACTGGTCTCCATTCTCGGTAAAAAAGTCACCGCCGATGAAGTGAACCAGGTGATGAAAAAAGCCGCCGAAAACAACGAATCCTTTGGCTACACCGAGGAAGAGATTGTCTCTTCCGATATCATCGGTACCCATTTCGGTTCGGTGTTTGATGCCACTCAGACAGAGGTGACCGAAGCCGGTGGCCTGCAACTGGTGAAAACCGTCTCCTGGTACGATAACGAATACGGTTTTGTCACCCAACTGATTCGCGTGCTGGAAAAATTCGCCAAAATGTAATGCCTACGGCGGGCATCTGCGCCCGCCGCTTCTTTAAAAAATGCTCGTCCCATTTTCGGTTCTGAGCCACGTTGCACAGCAGGCGGGCAAGCGTAACCGGCGTGCCGAGGTGGTTGAGCCTTTGTTTATCGTGAAAAACGTATGATGGAGAGCATTATTTTATTTTTTAAGCTTTCCAGAGTTTTATCATGCGTAAAATGCCCAACGCGCTGGTATTTATGGCGGCAGTGGTTCCAGCAGCGTCGAGCTATGCCAGTGAGATAAACCTGTACTCCGTGAATACGGGCTCGTTTGTCTATCATGGGCTGCAATATAACTTTACCGACTACTTTGGCATTGAGAGCGGAATTATCCTGCCATCAATCTTTGTGGTGAGTATGCAGTGGAGTTTCCGTTAAGCGTATGGTCATCCCGGCGTCGCGATTGACTCGGCCGGGCGACATCACTCAAGCCAGCGTACGGCTGGCAAGCGCATGCTGTAATTGTGGATCGGTGCTGAGCTGCTGCCAGGCAGCCCCCACCGCCTCCGGAATATCAACATGGGCAATAAAGTCTTTGCCACGCGGTCCATATCCTTGCGCATCATCGCGTAAACGCGGCAACTCGCCCAGGATCAGCGACAGGTAGCGCGTTACCGACCATAGCCCTTCCACTGGCTGCTTCCAGGCAATACCGTCCAACGTATTCACTAATTCCGGTGTAAAGCCCGGATAGCTAAACCAGCGCGGCGCATCGCCAACATCCTGCCAGACGCGAGCGAAAGTCGCCATGGTACGGCGCTGCATGGTGGGGTCCTGGATCACCGTGGCCTGATGGGCGCTAATGCCCTGTTGTTCCATCATTGTGCGAGTAAACCAGGCGTTTTCACCGCAGTTGGTCGAGCGATCCTCAACCACAATCTGTTCACGCGGGATTGCCCAGAAACGGTGGGCAATTTCTGCCAGCAACACGGCCTCGGGCTGGCCCTGAGTTTCGATACTGCAATAGTGAGGATGACGGGCAATAGCCTCGTAGAGAAACGACGTTGAGTGGCCAATGCCACCGCTGATCAACAGCGTTCCACCATATTGACTGACCAACTGACAGGCGGCATCAATTGTCGGTATCACCGCGTTGCCCGCCAGTACCACCAGTTGACTCTCATGCGCCTCGGGTAGCGCAGTAAAATCATTTTGGGCCAACCATCTACCGAGAAGATTGGCGGCAGCCAGCGTATTTTCCGACAAATGTAACAGGCTCATCGTGGACTCTGCTCCTTTCTTTAACAGCGAATTGCGCGATAAAAACGCCCTCAACCCCGCCGCTTTGTAACAAAGATGAAATAACCAGAAACGTCTAAAAACAATGCGGTTGCACCTGAATAAAACGCTATAAAAACACATTTTATCGGAACTAAAAACCACTAAATGACAGATATCAAGTCATCACTAATGAAAACGCCTCTCATTTTAACTCACAAATTTCAACGCCGCGCTTGCCAAAGATAACACTTCTATCTAATTTTCTTAACAAACACACAACCTTTTTCACAATCCAGGTTGCACCCCTTTACAAAAAAGGTAGCACCTGATTTTAACCCAATGTGGCGGGAGTTATTCTTCATGACAATACAAGAAAGCAGCACCACGATCCTGAAAAAGAATAAAAGGGTTCTGATTGCTAGCCTGACGGGCAGTTCCATTGAATGGTTTGATTATTTTCTTTACGGTACAGCTGCTGCATTGGTGTTCAACAAGATATTTTTCCCGATGGTTGATCCGGTTATTGGCCTGATTCTCTCCTATCTTTCTTTCTCGCTGACCTTCTTCATTCGCCCGATTGGCGGCGTCATTTTTGCCCACATTGGTGACCGTATCGGACGTAAAAAAACGCTGGTGTTGACACTGTCGCTAATGGGAAGTGCAACCGTCATGATCGGTTTGCTGCCGACCTATGACCAGATCGGTATCTGGGCCCCCATTCTGTTGATTCTGATGCGTATCATCCAGGGTATGGGTATCGGCGGAGAATGGGGCGGCGCGCTGCTGCTGGCCTATGAATACGCGCCGGAAAAACGCAAAGGCTTTTTCGGCAGTATCCCGCAGGCGGGCGTGACTATCGGCATGCTGATGGCAACCTTCATTGTCTCACTGATGACGATGTTTAGCGAAGAGCAGTTCCTCTCCTGGGGCTGGCGTATCCCATTCCTGATGAGCGCCGTACTGGTATTGATTGGCCTGTGGATCCGTAAAGATATCGACGAAACCCCGGAATTCAAAAAGGTGAAAGCGTCTGGCAAAGTGGCAAAAGCGCCGCTGCGTGAAACGCTGACCCATCACTGGCGTGAAGTGATTATCGCTGCCGGGCTGAAGGTCGTGGAAACCGCACCGTTCTACATTTTCTCGACCTTTGTGGTCAGCTACGCCACCACCACCCTGACCTATCAAAAATCACAGGTGCTGGAAGCGGTGACGCTCGGGGCGCTGGTGTCGACGGTGATGATCCCGCTGATGGGGCTGTTGTCTGACAAAATTGGCCGTCAGCGCATGTACGCCATCAGCGTCGTGCTGCTGGGGCTCTTCATCGTGCCGTGGTTTATGCTGCTCAACACCGGCACCACCTGGGGCATTATCCTGGCGACCGTTATCACCTTCGGGATCCTTTGGTCACCGATTACCGCCGTGCTGGGGACGCTGTGTTCGGAGATTTTCAGCGCCAACGTCCGCTATACCGGTATTACGCTCGGCTATCAGATTGGTGCCGCGCTGGCTGGCGGTACCGCCCCGCTGATCGCCACCGGTCTGCTGGCAAAATACAACGGTGACTGGATACCGGTTGCCTGGTATCTGGCTGCCACGGTGGCTATCTCGCTGACGGCCATTTTCTTCGCCAGCCGCAGCAAGCGCCATGCGTCCTCGGTTAACGCACAGGCCAGCCGGATCTAAATCTGAAGCCCGGCCAGAGCCACCGCGCCTGGCCGGGTTATCCATTAACAGTCACCATCCAATAACAATTATTTTTCACATTCTCTTGAATTATGGTTCAGGGCGAACTTAAAATCATTAGAGCTCTAATGATTATGAATAAAACGCCATGGATAACCGCCAGCTGAATTTCTCCCACCTTCTCTACCTGACCGCCCACCACTGGCGGCTTGCCGTTGACCGCCGTCTGAAAGGGCTGGGCATGAGCCAGGCTACGTGGGTGGCGGTCGCCAGCATTGCGCGCAACGAACGCCCCCTGTCACAAACCGAACTGGCGCAGGAACTGGGAGTAGAAAACGCGACCGTGGTGCCGTTGATCAATCGGTTGGTCAGTCTCGGCCTGGTCGAACGCGTTATCACCGAGCGTGATAAGCGCAAACGCCTGCTGGTAGCGACGGAGAAAGGTATCGCGCTGTATCATCAGGTGAAAGACGTCGCCGACGCGTTGCGCGAAGAGATCATGACCGTCATCACGCCAGAAGAGCAGGAACAGACCTACGCGGTGCTGATGAAGCTGCTACGTGAAGTGGAGAAGAAATAATGGCTCCGCCCCGTCGCGATCCTTACGCCCCCCACGACTGGGAGCCGCACGAAAAACCGGCCATCCTCGGCTCGCCATCAACGCCAATCCACAGCACGCCAAAGCGCATCGCCTACGGCATTGTTGGGCTGTTGGTTTGCCTGACCGGCGCGCTTGGCAACGCGGTGGTCACCGCTAACCTGCAGAATTTACAAGGATCCTTCGCCGCCTGGTCGACGGAGATTGCCTGGCTGCCTGCGGTATACGTGATGACCAACGTCTCAATTAACCTGCTGCTGGTGAAGTTCCGCCAACAGTATGGCCTGCGCGCGTTTACCGAAGGTTTCCTGGTGCTGTACGTGCTGGTGACTTTCTTTCACCTGTTCGTCAACGATCTCAGCTCCGCGTTGATGGTTCGCGCTGCCCACGGCATGGTGGCGGCGGCGCTCAGTTCACTTGGTATTTACTATCAGGTCCAGGCCTGGCCGGCGAAGCATCGCCTGAAAGCGCTGACCATCGGCATTACCGGGTCGTCGCTGGCTATTCCTCTCGCCCGCCTGTTTTCCACCGAGCTCCTGCAAATTGACGAATGGCGCGGTCTCTATTTCTTCGAGCTGGGGCTGGCGTTGATTTCGCTGGCCTGCGTGATCGCGCTGAAATTGCCGCCAAGCGATCGCAAGAAAGTTTTTGAGAAGAAGGACTTTATCACCTTCATGTTGCTGGCGCCGGGCATGGCGCTGATCTGTGCCGTACTTTCGCTGGGCCGCCTCGACTGGTGGTTCGAAGCCCCGTGGATTGGCTGGTCGTTAGCCGCCGCGATCGTGCTGATTGTCACCGCCATCACGTTTGAACATAACCGTCGCAACCCGCTGCTGAACACCCGCTGGCTTTCCAGCGGCAGTATTCTGCGCTTAGGGTTGATTATGGTGTTAATTCGTATTGTTCTGGCCGAACAAAACACCGGCGTGATCGGCTGGCTGCAGTATGTCGGCCTGCAAAATGAGCAGATGACCGATCTGGCCTGGTTGATTTTCGCCGGCATCGTATGCGGCATTATCGCCAGCTGTCTGACGCTAAACCCGCGCCGTCTGTACTGGCCCACCGCCACGGCGCTGACGCTTATCATGATTGCCTCCTTGCTCGACAGTCAATCCAACAGCCTGACGCGCCCGGACCAGCTGATGTTCAGCCAGTTCCTGCTGGGGTTCGGCAGCGCCTTTTTCCTCGCGCCGGCAATGCTGGCGGGCATCGGCGGCGTGGTGGCCGACCAGCGCAATCTGGTGAGCTTCTCGGTGCTGTTTGGCATGAGCCAGAACGTTGGCGGACTGTTGGGTTCCGCTATTCTTGGCACCTTTCAGACCTGGCGTGAAAAATTCCACTCCAGCCAGCTTGCCGACCAGATTACCACCCTCAACCCACTGATTAATGAACGTTTGCAGCAGTATGCTCAGCAGTACCAAAGCCAGATTGGCGATAGCGCGCTGCTCAACGTTCAGGCCAGCAGCGTCTTACAAACCGTCTCGACGCTGGAGGCCAATATCCTCGCCTACAATGACACCTATATGCTGACGGCCGCGATTTCCGCCGCGACGCTGCTGTGGGTGTTCTGGCGATTATGCAGACTGAAAATCACTGCTCATATTGCGCTGAAACGCGCGACGGGCAGCAAGTAACAACAAGAGAGATCCGGAGTCGTCATGAGTCAGCAGGATGCGGCCCAGCAACAGGCCAACACCCGAAACAACATCCGCGTGGTGTCCATTTTTACCGCCGCCGCTATCGGCCTGGTTGGCGTACTGGTTGTGCTGTATGCCTGGCAGCTGCCGCCCTTCACCCGCCATAGCCAGTTTACCGATAACGCCTATGTACGCGGCCTGACCACCTTTATCAGCCCGCAGGTCAGCGGTTATGTCACCGGCGTTAACGTGCAGGATTTTAACCAGGTGAAAAAAAGTCAGGTGCTGTTTCAGATTGACGATCGCATCTATAAACAGCGCGTCCATCAGGCGCAGGCTCAGTTGGCCATGAAAGAGGCGGCGCTAAAAAACAATCTTCAGCAGCGAAAAAGCGCCGAAGCGGTGATCGTCCGTAATGAAGCCGCGCTACAAAACGCGCGCGCGCAAAATCTAAAATCACAGGCAGATTTAAAACGCGTCCAGGAGCTCACCGCCGATGGCTCGCTGTCAGTGCGCGAGCGCGATTCCGCTCGCGCCAGCGCCGCGCAAGGCGCAGCCGATATTGAACAAGCGAAAGCCACGCTGGAGATGTCGCGTCAGGATCTGCAGTCCACCATCGTTAACCGCGACTCGCTGGAAGCGGACGTTGCCAACGCCAAAGCGGCGCTGGAACTGGCGGAAATTGACCTGCAAAACACGCGCATTATCGCCCCCACCGATGGACAGCTCGGGCAGATTGCCGTGCGTTTAGGCGCATACGTCACCGCGGGCACGCACCTGACGCCGCTGGTTCCCCCGCAGCACTGGGTCATTGCTAATCTGAAAGAAACGCAGTTGGCAAACATCCGCGTCGGCCAGCCAGCGACGTTTAGCGTTGACGCCCTGAACAGCGAGAAATTCCGCGGTACCGTACAAAGTATCTCGCCCGCCACTGGCGTCGAGTTCAGCGCCATTTCGCCGGACAACGCCACCGGTAATTTCGTCAAAATCGCTCAACGTATTCCGGTACGTATCGCTGTTGACGACGGGCAAAAAAACCTTGAACGCCTGCGTCCAGGGATGTCGGTCCAGGTGACCATTGATACGCGCACGGAGGCGGAAAAATGATCCGTCCTCTGGCTCTTGCTTTCGCGATCGCCCTGGTGGGCTGCCAGTCGGCGGATGTCCAGCAGGCAGAACCTACGCTGGCAATTCCTGCCGCCTGGCGCGCCGATATCGGCCCGACCAGCGAGGTGGAAGGCGTCTGGTGGCGTAACTTCCACGACAGTGCGCTGAATCAGTACGTCGACCAGGCGCTGCGCCATAACAGCGACGTGCTGATCGCCCGCGAACGGGTCAACGAATATCAGGCCCGCGCTTACGCCGCCGACAGCAGCCTGTTTCCCTCACTGGATGCCAGCCTGAGCGGAAGCCGCGCTCGCGCACAGTCTGCCGCCACAGGCCTGCCGATTCACAGCACCGTCTATAAAGGTGGGCTGACGGCAAGCTACGATGTCGATCTCTGGGGCGCAAACCGCAGCGCGGCCAATGCCGCACAGGCCAGTCTGGAGGCGCAAAAAGCCGCCGCAGCCGCCGCTGACCTGACGGTAGCGACCGCCGTCGCCTCCGGCTATGTCACTCTGCTTTCACTCGACGAGCAGCTGCGCGTCACCGAACAAACGCTGAAATCGCGCGAAGATGCCTGGCATCTGGCAAAACGTCAATTCGAAACCGGCTATACCTCGCGGCTCGAGCTCATGCAGGCGGATTCAGAGCTGCGGGCAACGCGCGCTCAGGTTCCGGTATTACGCCATCAGATTGCCCAGCAGGAAAATGCGCTGAGCGTGTTGCTGGGCAATAATCCCGGCGCTGTCGCTCGCCATGAGTTTGCGCAGCTCACGCCGCTGACCTTGCCTTCTCAGCTACCGTCGACGCTTCTGGAGCGTCGACCGGATATCGTGCAGGCACAGCGTCAACTGCTGGCGGCCGATGCCACACTGGCATCGTCGAAAGCGCAGCTGCTGCCGTCCATCAACCTGACCGCCACCGGCACCCTCCAGGATCGCACCCTGCCCGACCTGCTCGATAACCCGCTACGTTTGTGGAGCCTTGGCGGCAGTATTCTGGCGCCGCTGTTGAACCGTCAGGCATTGAATGCGCAGGTTGACGTGTCGATGGCTCAACGCAATCAGGCGCTGTACGGCTATGAGAAAACGGTGCGTAACGCCTTTAAAGAGGTGAATGATAGTCTTGACGCTATCACTCGCTACGGCGAGCAGTTGGCAGAGCTCCAGGGGCAAGAAAACGTAGCTCAGGAAACGCTGCGCATTGCGCAGAACCGCTATCGCAACGGTTACTCGTCGTATCTTGATGTGCTGGATGCCCAGCGCACGCTGTTTTCAACGCAATTAAGCGAGGTGCAGGTAAAAAACAACCTGCTGCTGGCGCAAATCGATCTTTACCGGTCGCTCGGAGGCGGCTGGTCTTCAGTGTCAGGCTGACAAAACCTTAAGGGTGTCACAATGCAAAAGCAGTGGTCTGAGGTTGATAATTATCTGATCGAAAATTTAGTCCCCACCGATGCCGTGTTGGCGCAGGTGCTGGAAAACAATCACCGTGCAGGGCTCCCCGCGCATGATGTCGCCGCTAATCAGGGGCAGATGCTGGCGCTGTTTGTCCGTATGGTGGGGGCGAAATCCATTCTTGAGATTGGCACGCTTGGGGCTTACAGCACCATCTGGATGGCTCGCGAGCTGCCGCCTGGCGGGCGTTTAATCACTCTGGAGGCCGATCCGTTGCATGCGCGGGTGGCGCGGGAAAATATCGCGCTGGCGGGTCTGGAGGATCGCATTACGCTACGCGAAGGCCCGGCGCTGGATACACTGGCGACGCTGGAAGACGCCGCGCCGTTCGACCTGATTTTCATCGATGCTGATAAACCGAATAACCCCTACTACCTGCAATGGGCGCTGAAATACTCACGGCCCGGTACGCTGATTATCGGTGATAACGTGGTACGCGACGGCGAAGTCACCCATCCTGACAGCGATGATGAACGCGTACAGGGCGTCCGCCGGTTTATTGAGATGATGCGTAACGACCCGCGCCTGACGGCGACGGCACTACAAACCGTGGGTATCAAAGGCTGGGATGGCTTTACGCTGGCGTGGGTGAACGCGTAACGCGGTGACGGACAATGCGATCCCTCCTGCATTCCTCCTGATTCGCACTGGTATTTGCGCGTCGCGAGTTGCACCATCGGGCAAACGATGATGAGGGACGTATAATGACACGACGTTTTTTGCTGGTTTCACTGCTGGCCTTTTCCGCCAGCAGCTTTGCCGCCGATTACCCCGTTTTAACCCCGGCCACGCCGGAGTCGGTTGGTTTTGATCGCGCCCGGCTTGATAAGCTGGATAGCTGGATTCAGGATCAAATCAAGCAGGGTTATCCCAGCCTCAATCTGCTGATCGTTAAAGACAACCATATTGTTTATCAAAAAGCGTTTGGCGAGGCGAAAAAGTACGACGGTTCCACGTTAATGTCCTCACCGCTTCAGGCAACGACCGACACGCTGTACGACCTCGCGTCTAATACCAAAATGTACGCCACCAACTTTGCGCTGCAAAAGCTGGTTTATGAAGGCAAAATCCGCGTGGATGAGCGCGTTGCCACCTACCTGCCCGGCTTTGCCGATCGCCCTGACGATAAAATAAAAGGTAAGGATACGCTGCGCATCAGCGATATTCTGCACCACACCGCGGGCTTCCCCGCCGACCCGCAATACCCTAACCCACAGGTTGCCGGAAAGCTCTACTCCCAGGATAAAGCCACTACGCTTGAGATGATTAAGCGCACGCCGTTGCAGTACGTGCCCGGCACAAAGCATGTCTATAGCGACGTTGATTATATGATTCTCGGTTTTATTATCGAATCGGTGACGGGTATGCCGCTGGACAGCTACGTTGAGCAGACAATCTACCGTCCATTAGGGTTAACCCATACGGTGTTCAATCCGTTGCAAAAAGGCTTCAGCCGTAGCCAGATAGCGGCCACAGAACGCAACGGCAACACCCGTGATGGCGTTATCCATTTTCCGCATATCCGCACTCAGACAATCTGGGGGCAAGTGCATGATGAAAAGGCCTGGTATGCGATGGGCGGCGTCTCCGGCCACGCCGGATTATTTTCGAATACCCATGATATGGCGGTGTTGATGCAGGTGATGCTCAACGGCGGCGGCTACGGTAAGGTAAAGCTGTTCGATGCCAAAACGGTGGGCGATTTCACCCGCAGTTCAAAAGAGGATGCCACCTTCGGCCTCGGCTGGCGGGTAAACGGCAATTCGTCGATGACCACTACTTTCGGCAGCTTGAGCAACCAGCAGGTCTACGGCCATACCGGATGGACCGGTACGCTGACGGCGATCGACCCGGTTAACCAGATGGCGATAGTCATCCTCGGCAATCGCCCACACTCGCCGGTGGTCAACCCGAAGTCGAACCCCAATCAGTTCATCAGCGGACAGCTACCGATAGCAACCTACGGCTGGATTGTCGATCAGATTTACGGGGCATTAACCCACGGTTCATAGCTTGTTTAGCGAGATAAGTCGGAACCGCCAGCCATGGCCGCTCCAGGCGGCCTACCTATTCACTCCCCCTGTTTTCAACACAGTGCAATGAAGGTGTATCGTTCCATCTTTACCGGGCGTTGCGGGTAAGCTAAACACCTCATCCGGGTTACGGCTCAATTTGCCGCGTTCGCTGTATACACAGCCAAAAAACAAACAGGAGCAGTAGCGGATTAATCACCTTATTAGCATAATACAGTGCGTGGAAAACGAGCGAGCTGATTTGATGGTGTAACATTATCTGAGTAAACCATGGAATAATGACTAATCCAAACAATACCGGCAGACCAAACCACCATCCATTCTTACCAATATCATGCATTCTCCTGATACCCAAAGAGACGAGCGGTAAAATTAAAATCAGTGCAGAATATTTGCGTAACGGGATAAAAAAAAGAATGTTCCAGGCGAACATTAGGCCGCCCCGGCTGGTTCTGTCGGCAGGAATGACAACGACGACGAAATAGCTCACCAGAGCAATAAAGGCAACCAGACATAAATTAATTAAAATAAACGACCAAAATTCGCTTCGTGTTGCTTCGCCCTGGTATACAAATGTCTTTTTCCATGTGCGCCAATAACAATCACTAATATGGTTATCCATCAGTGTAACATCCCTGAATTATAGTCGTTGTAAAAAGAGAACTATGACTCATTGGGAAAAATATTAAAAGGATAGCGCCGTATTTTCAGAATAAATAAAGAAGCCCGATATTTTTATTCATCGGGCTTCTTTTCACAGACATCAGGCGACGATCTGATCCATTGCCTGCAAAATACGCTTATCCGAAATCGGATACGGTGTACCCAACTGCTGCGCGAAGAAGCTGACGCGCAGCTCTTCAATCATCCAGCGGATCTCCTTCACATCGTCATCCTCACGACGTGACGGCGGCAGCTTGTTCAGCCACTGTTGCCATGCCTGTTGAATGCTCTCTACCTTCAGCATCTGCGCACGGTCGCGATGCGGGTCGACGGCCATCTTCTCCAGACGTTTTTCAATTGCCTGCAGGTAACGCAGCGTATCGCCTAAACGACGGAAGCCGTTGCCGGTGACGAAACCGCGATAGACCAGACCGTTCATCTGCGCCTTAATATCCGACAGCCCCAGCGCCATGCTCATGTCCACGCGGCCTTTCAGACGTTTGTTGACGTTAAATACCGCCGTGAGGATTTGCTCAACCTGTTTAGCAATCTCGACCACCGTCTCGTTAAGGTCGGCGCGCACTTTCTCATGCAGCGCGTTAAAGCCCGCTTCGGTCCACACCGGGCCACCGGCCTCGTCGATCAGCTTATCTACACCGCAGGAGATGCAGTCATCAATCAAATCCAGCACTTTGCCGTAAGGGTTAAAATACAGCCCCAGCTTGGCTTTGTTCGGCAACTTCTCGTGCAGATACTTGATCGGCGATGGGATGTTCAGCAACAGTAAACGGCGCAGACCGCGCCACATCGCCTGCTGCTGTTCCAGCTCGTTATCAAACAGCTTGATAGCTACGCTGTCGCGCTCATCCACCAACGCGGGCCAGGCTTTCACCTTATAGTTGCCGCGCTTCTGCTCGTAGCGGTCCGGCAGATCGCCAAAGCTCCAGATATGCAGGCCATTCTGCTCGATACCATCGTCAGCCACCGCCGAGAGGGTTTCCTGCACTTTGCCCTTCAGTCCGTCCTTCAGCGCCTGCAAGGAGCGGCCTTCCTGAAGTTTCTTGTTTTTATCGTCCACCACGCGGAAAGTGATTTTCAGGTGATCGGGTACCTGATCCCACTGCCAGGCCTCGCGGTCGACGGTGACGCCGGTCATCCGACGCAGCTCACGCTCCAGCGAATCAAGCAGCGGTAACTGCAGCGGCGTGACGCGGCCTAAAAACGCTTCGGCATAATTTGGCGCGGGCACAAAGTTGCGGCGAATCGGCTTCGGCAACGATTTAATCAGCGCGATAATCAGCTCGCGGCGCAGCCCTGGGATCTGCCACTCAAACCCGGCCTCTTCCACCTGATTTAACAACGGCAGCGGAATATGCACCGTCACCCCGTCGGCATCTGCCCCGGGTTCAAACTGGTAGCTCAGACGCAGCTTAAGGTTGCCCTGATGCCAGAAGTTCGGGTAGTCCAGCTTGCTGACCTGCTCCGCACCTTCTTTGATCAGCATGCTCTTCTCAAAGTTGAGCAGATCCGGCGTCTCGCGGCTGGCCTGTTTCCACCACTTGTCAAAGTGGCGTGCGGAAATCACTTCATGGCTGATACGCTGGTCGTAGAATTCAAACATCGTCTCATCATCGACCAGAATGTCGCGACGGCGCGACTTATGTTCCAGCTCTTCAATTTCGCTACGCAGCTTCAGGTTATCGCGGAAGAAGGCGTGACGGGTTTGCCAGTCGCCTTCCACCAGCGCGTGACGTATAAACAGCTCGCGGCACAGCGCCGGGTCAATCTGGCTGTAGTTGACCTTACGTGCGGCAACGATCGGCAGGCCGTAGACGGTGACCTTTTCGGTCGCCATCACCGCCCCCAGCGCCCGCTCCCAGTGCGGCTCGCTGTACGAGCGTTTCATTAAATGCTGGGCGACCGGCTCCACCCATTCCGGGTCAATACGTGCGGCAATACGCCCCCACAGACGGCTGGTTTCCACCAACTCGGCAACCATCGTCCATTTTGGCGGCTTCTTAAATAAGCCTGAGCCAGGGAAGATGGAGAAACGGGCGTTACGCGCGCCGGTAAATTCCTGTTTATCCGCGTCTTTCATGCCAATGTGCGACAGTAAGCCGGTTAACAACGCGACGTGAATTTCACGATACGCCGCCGGCTCGCTGTTGACCGGAATGCCCAGTTCTTTCACCACCTGACGCAGCTGGGTGTAGATATCCTGCCACTCGCGCACGCGCAGATAGTTGAGGAAATCCAGTTTGCACTGGCGGCGGAACTGGTTGGACGACAGCGCTTTCTGCTGCTCGCCGAGGTAGTTCCACAGATTCACGAACGCCAGAAAATCAGACTCTTTATCGTGGAAGCGGCGATGTTTTTCATCGGACGCCTGCTGTTTGTCCATCGGGCGCTCGCGCGGATCCTGAATGGACAACGCCGAGGTGATGATCATCGCCTCGCGCACGCAGCCGTGTTTCTGCGCTTCCAGCACCATCCGCGCCAGACGCGGATCGACCGGCAGCTGGCTTAACTGGCGGCCTAACGGCGTCAACTTATAAGCGGTTTGCTGCTCGTCGGTGGTGATCGCGCTCAGCTCTTCCAGCAGACGCACGCCGTCCTGAATATTGCGTTTATCCGGCGCTTCAACAAACGGGAACGCTGCGATATCGCCCAGGCCCAACGCGGTCATCTGCAAAATAACGGACGCCAGGTTGGTACGCAGAATCTCCGGGTCGGTAAACTCCGGGCGGGACAGGAAGTCGTCCTCTGAATAGAGACGAATACAGATCCCCTCAGAGACACGCCCACAGCGGCCTTTACGCTGGTTGGCGGAAGCCTGCGACACCGGCTCAATCGGCAGTCGTTGTACTTTCGTACGGTAGCTATAGCGGCTGATACGCGCGGTACCGGGGTCTATCACGTATTTAATGCCCGGCACGGTGAGCGAGGTTTCCGCCACGTTGGTGGCCAGCACAATACGTCGCCCGCTATGCGGCTGGAAGACGCGGTTCTGTTCGCTGTTCGACAAACGGGCGTACAGCGGCAGAATTTCGGTATGACGCAGCTCTCGTTTGCTCAGCGCATCGGCGGTATCGCGGATTTCACGCTCACCGCTCATAAAGATCAGAATATCACCCGGGCTCTCCTGCCCCAGTTCATCCACGGCGTCGAAAATCGCCTGCAGTTGGTCACGTTCGGTATCGTCCGCCTCTTCTACGATCGGGCGATAGCGCACCTCGACCGGATAAGTGCGGCCAGAAACTTCGATAATTGGCGCGTTATTAAAGTGCCGGGAGAAGCGTTCAGGATCGATGGTTGCCGAGGTGATGATCACTTTCAGGTCAGGGCGACGCGGCAGCAGTTCTTTCAGGTAGCCCAGCAGGAAGTCGATGTTCAGACTGCGCTCGTGCGCTTCATCGATGATAATAGTGTCGTACTGCATCAGCAGGCGGTCCTGCTGAATTTCCGCCAGCAGAATACCGTCGGTCATCAATTTGACCATGGTGTTATCGCTGACGTGATCGCTGAATCGCACTTTGTAACCAATGCAGCCGCCCGGTTCGGTTTTCAGCTCTTCAGCAATACGGTTGGCGACGGTTCGCGCCGCCAGACGACGCGGCTGAGTATGGCCAATCAGACCTTTAATGCCGCGCCCCAACTCCATACAGATTTTGGGTAGCTGAGTGGTTTTACCCGAACCGGTCTCACCAGCGACGATCACCACCTGGTTATCGCGGATCGCGTTGAGGATATCCTGTTTTTTCTGGCTAACGGGCAGATTTTCCGGGTAGTCAATGACCGGGCGTGACGCTTCACGCAGCACGACCTTACCGGCTGCCTGTTCAATTTCCTGCGCCATCTCCTGGTAAATGGCCTGTTGAGCATCAGGATTTTTAACTTTCTTAACGCCGTGCAGTCGACGGGCAAACCGCTGTTTATCCCGCAACGTTAGCGCATCAAGGCGCTGACTCAGCATAGCGAAGGTTATTTTTTGTTGTTCTGTCATAGTCTTATTGGGCAGTACGGTGCCTGGAAAAACGCTTATCAAGTATCGCTCTATGATACCACATTCGTGCATTCTGAGCTTTGTTCAAAAAAACTGAATATAGAATTCGATATATTGCGCTATCCCTGTGGCAGGATTGTGAATAGAGTGTCACTAAGCAACAGGGCGCAGCCCGTCAATCAAATATAAGGAATCACGTAATGAGCAAAGTATTAGTTCTGAAATCCAGCATCCTGGCAGGATACTCTCAATCTGGTCAGCTGTCCGACTATTTTGTTGAACAGTGGCGTGAAAAGCACTCCGCTGATGAAATCACCGTACGTGACCTGGCCGCCAACCCGATTCCGGTGCTGGATGGTGAACTGGTCGGCGCGCTGCGTCCGAGCGATTCCCCGCTGACCCCGCGCCAGCAGGAAGCGCTGAATCTTTCTGACGAACTGATTGCCGAGCTGAAAGCCCACGATGTGATTGTTATCGCCGCGCCGATGTACAACTTCAACATCCCGACTCAACTGAAAAACTATTTCGACCTGATTGCCCGCGCTGGCGTCACCTTCCGCTACACCGAAAAAGGCCCGGAAGGCCTGGTGACCGGCAAACGCGCTATCATCCTGACCAGCCGCGGCGGCATCCATAAAGATACCCCGACCGACCTGATCACCCCGTACCTGAACGTGTTCCTGGGCTTCATCGGCATCACCGACGTGAACGTCGTCTTCGCTGAAGGCATCGCTTATGGCCCGGAAATGGCGACCAAAGCGACTGCTGAAGCGAAAGCTGCAATCGACAGCCTCGTGGCGTAATCGCCATCTGACAGTCAAAAGCCCTGCGTAAATACAGGGCTTTTTTTCGCCTTCACGACACCGCGTTCCGGTTACTTTTTCTCATAACGCAGGTAGCCTGCAATACCGCCGCCGCCATCTTTCGGGTGGTGAACGCCGTCATGAACTTCCACACAGGCAAAATCAAACGGTGATACCCCCTCAATACAGGCCACATTCACGCCATACTGCTGCGGATTCGAGCGCCGCTGATGGAAGGTATAAATGCCGCACACCGAGCAGAAAAAGTGCGCCGCCTCACCGGTATTAAAGCGATACTCCGTGAGTTTATCCTTCCCACGTAGGATTTCGATTCCCGCCAGCGGCGCAGAAACGGCAACCGCCCCACGCATCCGGCAGTATGAGCAGTTACAGCGACGCGCGGTGTTGAAGCCATCGCTCAATTCAACGGTAAACGCCACCGCGCCACAGTGGCACTGGGCGGAAAGTTTGTCAGTCATTGAACCTCCCGTCAGCCTTTCGCGGCAATACCGTCAAGCGTCGCCAGCGTCTCAGGGGACAAGGTCAACTCCGCAGCCGCCATATTTTCCCGCAAATGCGCCACCGACGAGGTGCCGGGGATCAGCAGAATATTCGGCGAACGGTGCAGCAGCCAGGCCAGCGCAACCTGCATCGGCGTGGCGCCGAGCGCGCGCGCCACCTCAATGAGCGTGGAAGATTGCAGCGGAGAAAAACCGCCGAGCGGGAAGAATGGCACGTAGGCGATACCGTCACGCGCCAGTGCATCAATCAACGCATCATCAGCGCGATGGGCAATATTGTATTCATTCTGCACACAGACAATCGGCGCAATCTGCCGCGCCTGCGCCACCTGCGTCGGCGTGACGTTACTCAGGCCAATATGCTTCACCAGCCCCTGCTGCTGTAGCTCAGCCAGCACGTTGACGCTGGCCTCAATGCTGCCTTCGCACGGTGCATGTCCATCGCCAATCATCACGCGCATATTGACTACATCCAGCACGTCCAGCCTGAGGTTGCGCAGGTTATCATGGACCGCTTGCTTGAGTTCTTCGGGGGAAAATGCCGGTAGCCAGGAGGCGTCGTCGCCGCGACGCGCGCCAATTTTGGTGACGATCGTCAGGTCATCCGCGTACGGATGCAGCGCTTCACAAATGATCTGGTTAGTCACGTGCGGGCCATAGAAATCACTGGTGTCGATATGATTAACCCCCAGTTCGAGGGCTTCACGCAGCACGGAAATGGCCGCATGTCGGTCTTTCGGCGGGCCGAAAACGCCGGGGCCAGCCAGCTGCATCGCCCCGTAACCGAGGCGATTAACAAATTGAGAACCAAGGGAAAACGTACCGTACTGTGTCATAACGTCCTGCCTGTAGCATCGCGAAGTGTCATTCTATTCTTAACCATCGCGCAAAGACGCTCAAGAAGAATACCGGGCATTAAGCGGCAAATAGCCTTAATTTCACCATGATATTTCTCTGTTCAGCAAGCTGCCTATTTTAGTGTTGAAAAAAGAAGACTGGCGATATAGTTTTTACTGCTCCAATAGGCCAATGTGGATCCTGGCGTTACGAATAAAACGCCGTGTGAAATTGCGTCTAATATTGGATTTACAAAAGGCATTGAATACTAAAGAACACCGTTCTCCTTCGTCCTTAACACAAATTAAAATTACGGATAAAAATGTATAAAAATATTTTCATCGGTGGCCTGGCTGCCATACTCCTCAGCGGATGCACCGCCGGTTTCCGACCTGCGCTTGAAGATTATAAAGGGGCCGATGCCGCACGTATTCGCGCCAGCACCACAGGCAATACCGCACTACAGTTTTACGAAAAGCAGGTAAATGGTTGCTATAAGAAAGTATTAGAAAGACGCATTACATCTGGCTTTGCCATCATTGGTATTCCGGTAACCGGAAACAAGCGTCTCTCCGACATGCCGGCTTCCGAAAATGTGAAAGGCGCATTTATCAATGAGTTCACCCTCAAACCAGGCCAACTCGTTGATATTGTTCATTACGCTAGCACAACGTCTTATTCTGATTTCGTTCCGCAGGCGAACCACAACTACGATATTATCGTCACCGGCTCGTTATATTCCGGCGATTCCGTATCCGTAAAAGATCTGGACGCTAACGCCAAAATCGTGCGCTGGAAAACGGACGGCGTGAAATTGTGCCCCGGCAGCGCTTTTGATTAATCATCACGCATGAAAAAGGGAGCCGATAGGGCTCCCGGTTATCACAAATAGAAAACATCCACTAGCGCCCAGCGCTTTCCGCAGCCACGCTGCGCTGATGACGATTCATCAGCCAGAATACCGCCACGCCCGCCAGCACAATCCCCGGCGCGGAAGCCGCCATCACGCCGACGGTGCCGGTGCCCAGCGCCAGCATTTTCCCCGCCAGCAGCGGGCCACTCATCGCCCCCAGCCGCCCTACCGCCACCGCGGTGCCCACACCAGTGGCGCGAATTTCGGTGCGGTAGAACAGCGGCGCCAGCGCATACAGCACGCTTTGCCCGCCGGTAGCGAACATTCCGGCAACGAAACCTGCGGCCAGCATCATGCCGAACGAGTTGGCCACACCGAGAGAAATCAGCGACGCCAGCATCCCGCAGTAGATCAGCAGCGACATTTTAATGGGGCTGAGTTTATCCATCAGCGCGCCCAGCATCAGCGTGCCTGAGGCCGCGCCGATTTGTAGGGCGAACATGACTCCAGCGGCCTGCGAACGGCTAAAGCCCTGATCGACCAGCAGCATCGGCAGCCAGTTGATCAGCATGTAAACCACCAGCAGGGTGAAGAAGTAGCACAACCACAACAGCAGCGTCGAAGAAGCGGTTTCGGAAGCGAAAATCGCCCGCAGCGGCGCAGGAGCCTCTTGCTGCTGGCAGCTGAACGCCTGCGACTCCGGCAGACGGAGCATCAGCAGCGGTACCAGCAATAGCGGCACCACGCCGCCGACCCAGAAGATCGTTTGCCATTCCTGCGTCAGGCCGCTAAAGCCCAGGGCTGCCGCCAGCGCCGCGCCAATCGGCACGCCGCAGTACATCAGGCTCACTGCGGTGCCGCGAAAACGCGGGCCCGCCGCTTCCGAAGTGAGTGCGATAAGGTTAGGCAGCGCGGCGCCTAAACCTGCACCGGTCATAAAGCGGGCAAAGACCAGCGAGTGAAAATCCCACGCCAGCGCGGTGACGATGGAAAACAGACCAAACAGCACAACGGACCCCAGCAGCACCTTCTTGCGCCCGTGCCTGTCGGCGAGCATGCCGCCGAACAGCGCGCCCGGCAGCAGTCCGAGGATCCCGGCGCTGAAGATCCAGCCCATCTGCATTTTTTCGAGTGAAAATGCCTGAGCGATACCGACGGCGGCAATTCCGGCGGCCTGTAAATCCAGCCCTTCCATCAGGGCGACCAAAAAGCAAAGCCCGACGGTTTGCATCAGGCGAGCGGTGTTCGGCGGTGAGGAGACATGGGTAATATTCGACATAGTGCTACCTTCTGTAGAGTGCAGGTGTAAAGACGGCTGGTACATTGCCAGCCGCGTTTTTTTCTTTGCCATGCGCCCGGTCGATACATTGCCGACCGGATCGTTATCAGGCTTGCGCTTTCGCTTTCAGATCCAGCGCCACGTCGACGATCATATATTCCTGACCGCCCACCATCCGGCGTTTGCCCAGTTCGACCAGAATATCTACCGCGCTCAGGCCGTAACGTGCGGCAGCCACTTCGCTATGACGCAGGAAGCTGGAGTAAACACCGGCATAACCCAGCGCTAACGTTTCGCGATCGACGCGCACCGGACGGTCCTGTAATGGACGCACCAGATCGTCCGCCGCGGCCATCAATGCGTACAGGTCGGTACCGTGCTGCCAGCCCTGCTTGTCGGCGGCGGCGATAAACACCTCCAGCGGCGCGTTACCGGCTCCCGCGCCCATCCCCGCCAGGCTGGCGTCGATGCGGTCACAGCCCTCTTCTACCGCCACCAGCGAGTTGGCAACACCGAGGCTCAGGTTGTGGTGCGCGTGCATACCGGTCTGGGTTTCCGGTTTCAACACCGCTTTCAGCGCGCGGAAGCGATCGCGAATGTCGTTCATGTTCATCGCGCCGCCGGAATCCACCACGTAGATACAGGTCGCGCCGTAGCTTTCCATCAGCTTCGCCTGTTTTGCCAGGTTTTCCGGCGTGGTCATGTGGCTCATCATCAGGAAGCCTACGGTGTCCATGCCCAGCTCGCGGGCGTAAGCAATGTGCTGCGCGGAAACGTCCGCTTCCGTGCAGTGGGTCGCCACACGCACGACACGCGCCCCGGCCTGATACGCATTTTTCAGATCGTGCAACGTACCGATCCCCGGAATCAGCAGCGTGGCGATTTTGGCGTGCTGCACCACTTCTGCGGCGGCGGCGATCCACTCGATGTCGCTGTGCGCGCCAAAACCATAGTTAAAGCTCGAGCCTTGCAGACCATCGCCATGGGCTACTTCAATCGAGTCAACGCGCGCGTCGTCCAGGGCTTTAGCAATCTGGCGCACGTTATCGAGCGAATACTGATGACGAATCGCGTGCATGCCGTCGCGTAACGTCACATCCGAGATATAGAGTTTTTTACCGTTCATGCGACTTCTCCTGCCACTTTCACCAGCGTTTCAGCCATTTTTTCTGCAGTCGACATTGCCGCAGAGGTCATAATGTCGAGGTTACCGGCGTAGGCCGGCAGATAGTGTGCCGCCCCTTCGACTTCCAGATAGACGGCGGTTTTCAGTCCGGAGAACTGCCCCACGCCCGGAATGTTGACCGGTTTATCCTGAGGAATCACTTCAAACTGGACTTTTTGTTTCAGTCGATAGCCCGGCACATAGGCCTGCACCGC
This sequence comes from Kluyvera georgiana ATCC 51603, assembly GCF_001654985.1. Lineage (GTDB taxonomy): Bacteria > Pseudomonadota > Gammaproteobacteria > Enterobacterales > Enterobacteriaceae > Kluyvera > Kluyvera georgiana. Next base: position 39,292 of record NZ_LXEU01000046.1, on the reverse strand, counting down.
CGCCGCCATCTCTTCAATAGACGCTTCAATTTCCGCCTGAGAGGCCGCTTCGCTCAGCACATAGACGGTGTCGCGCATCATAACCGGCGGCTCGGCAGGGTTGAGAATGATGATGGCTTTTCCTTTCGCCGCGCCGCCGACCACCTCAATCGCCTGCGAGGTGGTTTCGGTGAATTCATCGATGTTAGCGCGCGTTCCCGGTCCGGCAGACTTACTGGAGATGGAGGCGATAATTTCCGCGTAGTGCACCTTCGCCACGCGGGAGACCGCCGCCACCATTGGGATGGTCGCCTGTCCGCCGCAGGTCACCATATTGACGTTACCCTGCGACAGATTTTTGTCGAGGTTGACCACCGGCACGCAGTATGGGCCGATGGCTGCCGGCGTCAGATCAATCAGGCGAATCCCCGGTTTCGCCTTGCGCAAGGCGGCATCGTTTTTCACGTGCGCCCCGGCGCTGGTGGCGTCGAAGACGATGTCGATATCGGCAAACTCAGGCATCGCCATTAATCCGGTCACGCCTTGGTGGGTCGTGGCAACGCCCATTCGCGCGGCGCGGGCCAGCCCGTCGGAGTTCGGGTCGATGCCAACCATCACCGACATTTCCAGGTGTTTGCCGTGGCGGAGGATTTTGATCATCAGGTCGGTGCCGATATTGCCGGAACCGATGATGGCGACTTTACATTTGCTCATGACTGACTTCCTTCTTGCTCAGAAAACGTCGCGGATACCGAGCCAATGCCCTCGATGACCGCCTCGAAACGATCGCCTGGCTTAATCGCCACCATCGGCCCCAGGGCGCCGGTGAGCACAATGTCACCCGCACGTAGCGGCTCGCCCAGGCTGGCCATTTTGCGCGCCAGCCAGACGGCGGCGTTGAGCGGATGGCCCAGGCATTCACTGCCGCGACCGCTGGAAACCTCTTCGTTATTACGCGTCATGGTCATTGCGCAGTTTTTCAGATCCAGCGCCGCCGGACGCTGCGCCGGGCCGCCAACCACATACACGCCACAGGAGGCGTTATCCGCCACGGTATCAACAAACTTGATTGACCAGTCGCGCACGCGGCTGCCCACCACTTCCAGGGCCGGAACCACCCACTCAATGGCGTTGTACAACTCATCAAACGTGGTGTCGGCATGCGGCAGATCGCGCTTTAACACCAGCGCGATTTCCGCTTCAATTTTCGGCTGTAGAACGCGACCAAAGGGAATGGTTTCGTTATCGCCGTAACACATATCGGCGAATAACGTGCCGAAGTCCGGCTGGTCAACGCCCAGCTGCTGCTGCACTTTCGGATGGGTTAACCCGACCTTGCGCCCGACGATACGACGCCCTTGCGCCACCGCGTGCTCAACGTTAAGACGCTGAATGGCGTAGGCCGCTTCCGCGTTATCAATACCTATCACCTCACGCAGCGGCTCAATAGCCACGCCCGTCTGCTCGGCTTCACGCAATGCGGCGGCCAGCGAGGCCAGAGAATTCGTAGACATAGCGGCTCCTTATTGACGCGCGAGGAAGTTCAGCACCAGCTGGTTGAAGGCTTCGGCATGCTCCCACTGCGCCCAGTGCCCGCAGTCGCGGTAAACGTGCAGTTCGGAACCGTTGATACCGGAAAGCAGGCGCAGGCCCGCATCCATCGGCACGAAGCGATCGTTACGTCCCCATACCACCAGCGTCTGGGCCTTAATTTCCCCCAGACGCGGTCCGAAATCCGGGAACTGTTTCGGGTTGGCTTCAAGGCTCTTGATAAAGTTTTCCAGGTGATCGCGTCGCGACAGCATGTTGTTCAGGCGCGCTTCAAACAGCGCTTCCGTCAAGTCGCTGGTGTCATAGACGAAAATACTCATCATTTTTTTGAGGTTTTCGATAGTCGGCTCACGGTACAGCCCGTTCAGCAGCTTGATGCCTTCGGTCGGCATCGGGGTGAACAGACTCATCCCGCCGGTACCGCCGCCCATCAGCACCAGTTTGCCCACGCGCTCAGGCCAGGTCAGGGTGAACGCCACGGCGCTGTGGCCGCCCATCGAGTTACCCAGCAGGTGAACTTTCTGGATATCTAACTGATCGACCACGCTTTTCAGAATTCGCGCATTCAGGTCGGAGCGAGAACCGGTATTGACGATCGAATCGCTTTTCCCCCAGCCAGGGCAGTCCAGCAGAATGACGCGATAGCCCGCTTCAACTAACGGGTCGATGTTGCGGCTAAAGTTGGCCCAGCCCGTAGCCCCCGGGCCTGAACCGTGCAGCAGCACGACCGTTTCATCGCCCTGGCCGCAGTCGTTATAGTGAATGCGCAGCGTCTGTCCGGCTTCTTCAACGTTGAGAAAACGGCTGGTTGCGGCTTCGGTTTGAGGTTGATAGCTCATCATATTCTCCTGCTTAATCAATTCGTTGTGGTGGCGCTTAGCGAGCCAAATCCGGCGATCCATTCTGGGATCGGGCGATAATAACGGCCTTCCGTGCGGTAGCTGCCCATCGCGGAAAGCGTGGCGAACGCGGCGGCCCAGGTTTTCACTTCATGGGTCGATTTACCGGCGATCGCGGAAAGTTCTTCATTGCTGATGGCATCCAGTTCCGCCAGGCGGCCCTGTTCCAGCAGCGTCATAAACTGGTTGTCCCACACCGGGTTCAGCGGATGCAGCGTTTTCTGGTCTTCCACAAAGCGCTCGGCGGCTTCAATCACGCGGCGCTGGCGCAGCTCGCGCTCGTCCGGCGGCAGCTGTTTACCGCTGCCCAGCAGGCGGTCGCGCATATGGGCATCCACTTTCGCCAGTTCGGGAACCGGCGGCTGATGCGACAGGCCACCGGATCCTAAAATCAACACCCGCTTATTGAGCGTCGACAGAAAACGCCCCATCGCTTCGCCCAACATGCGCGTGCGCTGGAAGCCCGGCAGCGGCGTGGCGACACCGTTGATAAACACCGGCAGGACCGGCACCTTGTCCAGCCCGCCCAGCAGCAACTCCAGCGGCTGAGCAAACCCGTGATCGACCTGCATACAGTAGGAGACGGCGAGATCGATGCCGCTTTTCATCACCGAATGAGCGCAGGCTTCCGCCAGATCCGTCGGCACCGGCAGTACGCCCGCGGCGGTGGAGAAATCGCCAATCGAGGTCGCGCCGACGCCTAAACAGAACGGTGGCATCACGTCATAGAAAAAGCCGTTGTAGTGATCCGGGGCGAACAGCACCACCAGCTCGGGGTCAAACGCCGCAATACGTGCGCTGGCATCAGCAATCACGCCGTTTACTTCATCCAGCACATCCTGTGCCGGGTCGACATAGCCCACCAGCGGCGTGTGGGAGAGACAGTGGAGATAGACATTCATCTCAGGCCACCTTTTCTTCATTAAGAGCCGATTCCAGGCTCGTCAGCGCCATCACGTGAGCAAGCTGGTCCAGGGTTTTATTGAGGGTTTGCGGAATAGCCAGCGCGGCGACGAAACGGTCCGGACGCACCACCACCAGCGAAGCGTTCTGCGCGGCAAACCAGGTTTTGAGACGGTTCTGGGTATCGCCAAGGCGGATCACGCCGTCAAAATTGTCCTGCGGGGTATGAATCTGGACGTCCGGCACCACCTGAATAAAACAGGTTCCCAGCGCACGCCATTGCGCAATCTGACTTTCGCTCATGCCCCACAATGGGTTGCAGCCCCAGGCGATCACCGCGAACTTCGCGCCAATCACATCATCCAGCAGCACGACATCGCCGTTTTCGCGGGTCACCTTCGGTTGGATAAACATCTTGCCGACCGGAGACGCTTTCGCATCACCTTCCAGCAACAGCGCGCCTTCACGGTACTGTGGCATCGGTTTAAAGCGCATTTCGAGGAAGTAACGTTTCACCGGCGGGATGTAGTTCAGCAGCCAGGAGATACCGTCGCGTACGGTGCCATGCCAGCGTTTCGCCGGAGCCAGGACGTTACCGGCGGTAACGGAGAGATCGATCATCGCTTTGGCGTGGTCACGACGCTCTTGCTGATAGCTGTCGAGCAGCGAATCTCCCGCTTTGCCGTTCACCACCATCGCCAGCTTCCACGCCAGATTAAAGGCATCGCGCATGCCGCTGTTGTAACCCTGCCCCTGCCACACCGGCATGATGTGGGCAGCGTCACCGGCCAGCAGGACGCGGTCAACGCGGAAGCGTTCGGCAATACGCGCGTTGTGGGTGTAGACGCGCTGGCGGATCAGCTCTACGTTATCCGGGTCCGGCAGCACCTGACTGAGTAAGCGGCGCATGTTTGCCGGTTCGCTCAGCAGGGCTTCGGTTTCGCCCGGCATCACCATAAATTCAAAGCGACGTACGCCGTGAGGCAGCGCTGCCGAAACATAAGGGCGCACCGGGTCGCAGCACAGATAAACATGCGGCGTTGCCAGCGGGTCGTTAGCAATATCGATAACGATCCACTGGTTTGGTGCGGTTTTCCCTTCAAACGGCACGTTCAGCGTACGGCGGATAAAACTCGCGCCGCCGTCGCAGGCCACCAGCCAGTTCGCCCGTACCGTTTCCCGTTCGCCATCCGGCCCTTTCAGGTTAATCGTGACAGCGTCACCTTTTTGACTAAATGCTTCCAGCTCGCGCGAGAACAGGCAGCGGACGTTTGGAAAACGGCTCAGCCCCTGGAACATCACTTCATCTACCTGCGGCTGAATAAACGCATTACGGCGCGACCAGCCAAATTCGTCGGTCATCGGCTGGATATCGGCAAAGCAGCGCCCTTTTGGCGTCAAAAAACGCATCGCGTGCCACGGCGTAGTATGCGGCAGCACTTTCTCTACCAGTCCAACGGACTGCATGGTGCGCAGCGCTTCATCATCAATGCCAATGGCACGCGGATAGTCGATCAATTTATCCAGCTTCTCGACCACCAGCACTTCAACGCCCATCTGCCCCAGGTAGTTGGCCATCATCAGCCCCACCGGACCGGCACCGGCGATAGCGACCTGAACCTGATGTTGAACGGCGGGTTGGATATCCGGATTGGATGTTGTCATTTTCAATACCTCACGACTCGGACCAGGCGCGTTTGCTCTGTTACAACACAAGCGCGCTTGTTAATTTGATGTAAAAATATTTTTATAATGAGCGCAGTATATGTCCGGGGATTTGGGCTACAATCAAAACAGCCCAGGTTGTGTACCAGGTGCACAACGTTGTTTTAGATATAAAAATGTCAGGAAATATGAAGAATAACGATGCGACCGATTACAAAACCGTGCGGGGTTTAACGCGGGGTTTATTGTTGCTGAATTTGTTAAATAAATTCGACGGAGGCGCGTCAACCGCGACGTTGGCGGAGTTTAGTGGCCTGCACCGTACCACCGTCAGAAGGCTACTGGAGACCCTCCAGGAAGAGGGGTATGTGCGACGCAGTTTGTCAGATGATAGTTTCCGTTTGACCATGAAAGTGCGGCAGTTAAGTGAGGGATTTCGTGACGAACATTGGATTTCTGCACTTGCAACGCCGTTACTTGGAGAATTATTGCGCGAGGTCATTTGGCCGACAGATTTAACCACGCTGGACGTCGATGCCATGGTGGTACGTGAAACAACCCACCGTTTTAGCCGCCTTTCCTTCCACCGTTCGATGGTGGGTCGCCGTCTGCCGTTGCTGCTGACCGCTTCCGGCTTGACCTGGCTGGCCTTTTCGCCGGAGCACGAGCGTCAGCCTATTATTGAAATGCTGGCAACAAGGCCGGAAGAAGAATATCAGTTGGCCCGTGAGCCGGAAAAACTGCACGCAATTCTCGAGAAGACGCGCAAAAACGGCTACGGTTCCAACTTCCAGGGCTGGCAGCTGGAACAGAAAATCGCCTCTATCGCCGTACCGGTTCGTAGCCAGGAGCGCGTGATTGGCTGCCTGAACCTGGTGTATATCGCCAAAGCGATGACGATTGAACAGGCGGCAGAAAAACATCTGGCCGCCCTGCTGCGGGTTACCCGGCAGATTGAGGAACGGATGGAAGAGGAAGAGATCTTTTATGAACACCGTTAAACGCGGGATTTTCGCGGTTAGCGTATAAGTCTTATCGCCGTAGCGTGGTTTTTCTTATCACCCGTTGTTTCTACTATCCGGGTATTGCCAGTCCATACCCGGAGACATCATGAAAGCCTTTGCCATTACCCGCGCTGCGACCAACGGCAGCAACATTCCGTTTATCAACGAAATAACGCTTCCCATCCCACAAGCTCAAGGTCACGACCTGCTGGTGGAGATCAAGGCGATTTCCGTCAATCCCGTCGACACCAAGGTGCGCGCCGGTTTCTCTGCCGACACGCCGCGCGTGTTGGGCTGGGACGCCGTTGGCGTGGTGAAAGCCGTGGGTAATGAAGTCACCCTTTTCTCTCCAGGCGATGAAGTCTGGTACGCTGGCGCGTTAGGCCGCCCCGGCAGCAACAGCGAATTCCAGTTAGTTGATGAGCGTATTGTCGCGTTAAAACCACGCTCGCTGGATAACGCGTCTGCCGCCGCGCTACCGCTTACCGCCATCACCGCATGGGAACTGCTGTTCGACCGACTAGGCGTAACGCGCGACGGTAACGAAGGCGATACGCTGCTGATCGTCGGCGCGGCAGGCGGTGTGGGTTCCATTCTGACCCAGTTAGCCAGCAAGCTGACCAAAATGACCGTCATCGGCACGGCCTCGCGTCCGGCAAGCCAGCAGTGGGTTCGCGAAGCCGGTGCGCATCACGTGATCGATCACAGCAAACCGCTGAGCGAAGAGCTGGCACGTATTGGCGTAAAAGAAGTGACCCACGTTGCCAGCCTGAACAATACCGAGGCGCATTATTTATCGCTGATCGCCGCGCTGGCCCCGCAAGGTAAACTGGCGCTGATTGACGATCCGCAAAGCCTTGATGTGGTGCCGTTGAAGCTGAAAAGCATTTCGCTGCATTGGGAGTTTATGTTTACTCGTTCGATGTTTGAAACCCGCGACATGATTGCCCAGCATCAGTTGCTGTCTGAAGTGGCGACGTTAATCGATAACCAGGTGATTAAAACCACGCTCGGCGAGCATTACGGCGCGATCACCGCCGAAAATCTGCAAAAAGCGCACGTACAGCTGGAAACCGGTCGTGCCGTTGGGAAAATTGTGCTGGAGGGATTTTAAGATGATTTCCATTATTGCCGTGCTGAAAGCGCGCCCGGATAAAACGGAATTCTTGCGCGACGCGCTGAAAGCACTGCTACAGCCCACGCGTCAGGAGCCCGGCAATCTGGACTATGCGCTCTTTCAACTGCGCGATGAGCCAGAGACGTTTTACATGCGGGAATCCTGGCGAGATGAGGCGGCGCTCGAGGAACATATTGCCTTACCGCACTTTCAGGCTTTTATTGGGCAGATGGAAAGCCTGTTGGCGGAACCGCTACGACTGGATTACCTAACGCCGATTGAGGCTGACTAGCGATGAATATGCACTCTCTTCTGAAGAAGAGAGTGCATCGCCTTACACTACTGCGGTCGTCAACCGCGAGGTGCAACAGAGCTGCCCTTGTTCGTCGAGGATCTCAATTTGCCAGACCTGATGGCGACGCCCGGCATGCAGCGCTTTACACACTCCCCGTACCCGCCCGCTGCGCACAGAACGAATGTGGTTAGCGTTAACCTCCAGCCCGACCACCCGCTGCTCACCTTCAGTACACAGGTACCCGGCCACGGAGCCCAACGTTTCGGCCAGCACGACAGATGCGCCGCCGTGCAGCAGGCCAAACGGCTGATGCGTGCGGCTATCCACCGGCATCGTCGCTTCCAGCGCATCGTCCCCGAGGCGCGTAAACTGAATATCCAGCAGCCCCACCATATTACCTTCGCCCATGGCGTTAAGCGCCTCGAGCGTGGTTTGCCGTCTCCAGATCATCCGATAATCTCCAGTAAAGCCTGTAATGGGTGGCGCACGCCGTTACCCTCAACGCGCTTCACCTGACTGCGGCACGAGTAGCCTGTTGCCAGGCAGCGATTGCGCGGAAGGCGCTGCATCGCCTGCTGCCACGACAATTCGTAGATCCCCAACGAATTAGCGTGGTTCTTCACCTCATGGCCGTAGGTCCCCGCCATGCCGCAGCAGCCCACGCTAACGTTTTCCAGCGTCGCGCCAAAGCGGGCAAAGATTGTCGCCCATTGCTTCGGCGCCGTCGGCAGCGCGGTCACTTCGGTACAGTGCCCAAACAGATACCAGGGTTCGCCCGATGGCGACACACTTTCGCGTTGCGCCACCGCCTGCGGCAGCCATTCGTGCACCAGCATAACGTTGAAATCGCCGCGCTGGTCGCCCAGCACCTGCTTGTACTCATCGCGATAACACAGCACCAACGCCGGGTCGACGCCCACCATTGGCATCCCGAGCGCCGCAACGCGGTTCAGATAATCCGCCGTTTTCTGCGCGGTTTTGGTAAAACGAGTGACGAAGCCCTTAATATGCTGCGCCTTACCGTTCGGAGAGAACGGTAGCAGCACCGGCTGATAGCCGAGCTTGTCGATCAGACGAACAAAATCGGCCACGACCTGCGCGTCGTAGTAGCTGGTAAAGGGATCCTGCACCACCAGCACGGTTTGCGCTTTTTGTTCCGGCGTCAACGTTTCCAGCTGTTCGAGCGTCATATTGGCCGAACGATGGGTAACCATCTGTTTTTGCAGCGATGGCGCGGAAAGCAGCGGTAAATCGACCATGCCGATGTGTTTTTCCGACAGCTTGCGCACCAGCGGTTGGCTCATAAAGAAGTTGAAGGTCTTCGGCGCGCGGGCCATCAGCGGGGCATAGCTTTCGACCGTTGCCACCAGATGATCGCGCACCGGGCGCAGATAACGGGTGTGATAGAGCTGAAGAAAACGCGAACGGAACTCCGGCACGTCGATTTTAATCGGGCACTGGGTCGAGCAGGCTTTACAGGCCAGACAGCCTGACATCGCCTCTTTCACCTCATGAGAGAAGTCGTATTCGCCCTTACGCGCATGCCAGCTGTTGCGCGTGCGCTCAACCAACGAGCGCAGGCTGGCGCGTTTCTCCGGCAGCTCTCTTTCCAGTAATAACGGATCAACGCCGCGATCCGCCAGCAGACGCAGCCATTCGCGCACCAGCGTGGCGCGGCCTTTCGGCGAGTGCATACGGTTATTGGTGATTTTCATCGACGGGCACATCGGGCTTTTGGCATCGAAGTTGAAGCACAGGCCGTTGCCGTTACACTCCATCGCGCCGCGCCAGGATGAACGCACGGTCACCGGGATTTGTCGGTCATAGGTGCCGCGTTTTACCGCGTCCACCTTCATCATCGGAGCATCCACGCCTTCCGGCGGACAAATTTTGCCGGGGTTAAGGCGGTTATCGGGGTCAAAGGCCGCCTTCACTTTGCGCAGCTCGCCATACAGCTGCTCGCCGAAGAAGGCCGGGCTGTATTCCGCGCGGAAACCTTTACCGTGTTCCCCCCACAGCAGGCCGCCGTACTTAGCCGTCAGCGCCACCACTTCATCGGAAATCTGCTTCATCAGCACTTCTTGCTGCGGGTCGCACATATCCAGCGCCGGACGCACGTGCAGCACGCCCGCATCGACGTGGCCAAACATGCCGTAGCTCAGCCCGTGGCTATCGAGTAGCGCGCGAAATTCAACAATATAATCGGCGAGATGCTCCGGCGGTACGCAGGTGTCTTCGGCAAACGGGATAGGCTTAGCCGCCCCTTTGGCGTTACCCAGCAGACCAACCGCTTTTTTACGCATGGCATAAATACGCTCGATGCCGTCCAGCTCATTACAGCGCTGCCAGCCAATCAGCCCGCCTTCATTCTGCGCAATCAGTTCATCCAGCCGCGCGCACAGCGCGCTGACCTGACCTTCAATCAACGCTTCATCATCGCCAGAGAACTCAACGATATTGAGCCCCAGCATCTCTTTATCGGGTACGTCGGTAATCAGCTCGCTCACCGAATGCCAGACGATATCTTCCCGCGCCAGGTTCAATACCTTCGAATCGACGGTTTCAACTGACAAGGCGCGCGCTTCCACCATAAAGGGCGCATTGCGCAGCGCGGAGTCAAAGGAGTCATACTTAATATTGACCAGCCGACGAACCTTCGGCAGCGGCGTAATATCCAGCCGCGCTTCGGTAATGAACGCTAGCGTACCTTCGGAACCGGTGAGAATGCGGGTCAAATCAAACTCGGTCATCTCATCGTTAAAGACGTGGCGCAGGTCATAACCGGTGAGGAAGCGGTTCAGTTTGGGGAATTTGTCGAGGATCAGTTGGCGGTTGTCGCGACAGCGTTCAAAAACGGTGCGGTAAATACGCCCCACCGCCGACTGCTCTTTGGCTAACGTCTCGGCCAGCGCCACCGGCATCGGCTGCGTATCAAGAATATCGCCACCCAGCAGAACGGCACGCACGCCCAGCACGTGATCGGAGGTTTTGCCGTACACCAAAGACCCCTGCCCGGAGGCGTCGGTATTGATCATTCCCCCCAGCGTCGCACGGTTGCTGGTCGACAGCTCCGGGGAGAAGAAATAGCCGTAGGGCTTAAGATACTGGTTAAGCTGATCTTTAATCACGCCCGCTTCCACGCGCACCCAACCCTCTTCAGGGTTGATTTCAATGATGCGATTCATATAACGGGACATGTCGATAATGATGCCCTGATTCAGCGCCTGGCCGTTGGTGCCAGTGCCGCCACCGCGCGGGGTGAATATCAGGGATTGAAAGCGTTCTTCTGCCGCCAGACGAGCCAGCAGCGCGACATCCGCCGTGGAGCGCGGGAATACTACCGCATCGGGAAGAAGCTGGTAGATACTGTTATCGGTCGCCATCGTCAGCCTGTCGGCATAGCCGGTGGCGGTATCGCCGGTAAAGCCTTGTTGCTCCAGTGCCTGCAAATAATTCAGCACCAGCTGAACTACGCCAGGTGCCTGGGAAATCTGTGGGATCATTACGTTTGACCCTTTCTGAATGTTGTGTTGTACGCACAGCATCCCGCCGGTTTGCGCGTAGGCGGCAAACGGCAAAGAGGCCGTGTATAAATAATTAATCGTTTGCGTCGTGCAGTTATCGTTTTATCACATTTTTTTCTTATGCGCCCGGAAGTTTTTGTCGCAGAATCAGCGCCGGGAATTTATTGATATTATTATCAATGAACGATTTACGCTGCGTCAGCGATCTGACGAGCAACAGAAGGTAAAACTCATTTATGAACACGATCCCTCGGCCTCGTGATATTCCACAAATCCTCCTATCGGTGCTGTTTTTAGCGCTGATGATCATCGCCTGTTTATGGATTGTTCAGCCGTTTATTCTGGGCTTCGCCTGGGCGGCGACTATCGTGATTGCCACCTGGCCGGTGCTGCTCTGGTTTCAGCGCCTGCTTTTCGGTCGCCGTTCGCTGGCTGTACTGGTGATGACGCTTTTACTCTTTTTACTGTTTGTTATTCCCATCTCTCTGCTGGTCAACAGCCTGGTTGACGGCAGCACACCGCTGGTGCATGCCATCACCAGCGGCAATCTGACCCTGCCGGACCTGGCCTGGTTAAACAGTATTCCGTTTATTGGCGCGAAGCTCTACAGCGGCTGGCATAGTCTGCTGGATATGGGGGGCAGCGCATTAATGGCGAAAGTTCGCCCTTACATCGGCACCACGACCACCTGGTTTGTCGGCCAGGCGGCGCACGTCGGCCGTTTCCTGATGCACAGTGCGCTGATGTTGCTGTTCAGCGCCCTGCTGTACTGGCAGGGAGAAAAAGTCGCCTTCGGAATGCGTTATTTTGCCACGCGTCTTGCCGCCAAGCGCGGCGACGCTGCGGTACTGCTGGCGGGACAGGCGATTCGCGCCGTGGCGCTCGGCGTGGTGGTCACCGCATTGGTTCAGGCGGTGCTGGGCGGCATTGGCCTTGGCATCTCCGGCGTACCCTATGCCACGCTGCTCACGGTGGTGATGATCTTCTCCTGCCTGGTACAACTTGGGCCACTGATTGTTTTAGTGCCGAGCATTATTTGGTTGTACTGGACCGGAGACACCACCTGGGGCACGGTACTGCTGGTGTGGAGCTGCGTAGTGGGCACCATGGATAACGTTATTCGCCCGATGCTGATTCGTATGGGCGCTGACCTGCCGATGATTCTGATTCTCTCCGGCGTTATCGGCGGTCTGGTCGCCTTCGGCATGATTGGCCTGTTTATCGGCCCGGTGCTGCTGGCCGTTTCCTGGCGTCTGTTCGATGCCTGGCTGCACGAAGTGCCACCGCCGTCGACTGACCCGGACGACGTGCTGGAAGAGCTCAATGAGCTGGAAAAAGATAACTATCCGAAACAATAAGATAGATAAAAGGCGGGGTAAACCCGCCTTTTACTTAAGTGACGCTGATTTATTTCCTCTTTTTTGCCCCTGTTACGCCCTCTGTCTGCGACATATCACGGAAATTATTCACATTTATTTAACTATTGAGACGAATCCGATCGACGCAAAAATTGAGCATGCCTACTATAAGGACCAAGGCAATAGATCAACCCCTTGATTTATATATCCCCTGAGTGAAACAACGAATTGCTGTGTGTAGTCTTTGCCCATCTCCCACGATGGGCCTTTTTTTGCCTGTAGCACAGCAGTCACCCGGATGCGTGACATCCGGGTTCGAGATTAATGCCCCACTTCGCAGCGGCTCATCATTTTCCAGTTGGAAGGCAGAACTCGGGTTTCTCCCGTCACCCTCACCGTCGCACGGCCATGGATATCCGCCGAAGAACTCCCGACCTGCAGTTCAAATTCACCGGGTTCGACAATACGCTCACCCACATAGTTGGTGAAATTAAGCATATCGACCGGCAGCGTGAAGATGAGCGTCGCCTGTTCGCCTGGCGCAAGCGTAACGCGCTGGAAAGCTTTCAGTTCCTGGAGTGGGCGCACCATTGAGGCGACCTTATCGCGCACATAGACCTGCACGACTTCACTGCCGCTGCGCTCACCGTGGTTTTTAACCGTCACACGTAGCGTGATGTTACCGTCGATAGCCACTTCAGGCTGCGCTAACTGCGGCTCACCGTAGTTGAAATCCCCCCAGCCTTTACCGTAGCCAAATGGATACAGCGCGCCAAAATGGAACGCAAACGGTGTACCACCGCTCTTCAGCTTGTGGTTATAGTAGAACGGCATGGCGCCCGCGCTTTTGGGGACGCTAACGACCAGACGCCCCTGCGGTTCAGCGCGGCCGGTGAGCACATCGGCAATCGCCCAACCGCCTTCCTGTCCCGGCGCCCAGGCCAGCATTAGCGCCGCCACTTTCTCCTCCAGCCCCTGCAGGTTATAAGGACGCCCACCGGTCACCACCACGATTACCGGCTTGCCGGTATCCACCAGCGCCTGAAGCAGCTGTTGCTGTACGCCAGGCAGATTCAGGCTGTCGGTATCCGAACCTTCCCCAACCGTCCCACTCTGGAACAGGCCCGCCAGATCGCCAACGCAGGCGACGACGACATCGCTTTCCTGCGCGGCACGCACCGCATCGGGAATCAGGCTGAGATCCTGCGAGACTGGAGAGGACTGCATCGGTTTACCCGAGCTGTCGCCGGGGAAAACCGGCGCCCCGGCCATTCGCTGCTCGATAATATGGCAGCCTTTGGCATAACGCACATGGCTGTCGCCGAGATACTCACGCAGCGCAGCCAGTGGCGTGGTGACCTGCGAGGTGTTGTCGACCATGTCGCTGATGATCAAATGCACCGGGAAACTGTAGCCGCTCAGCAGCGCCAGCGGGTCGTCCGCGGTCGGGCCAACCACCGCAACACGGAGATTGCCGACAATTGGCAGCGCATTACGATTCTCCAGCAGCGTGATAGAGCGGGTGGCCACTTCTCTGGCCACCTGTCGCGTGTACTCAGATTGCAGCGAGATGGCATTTTCGTCGGTATACGGATGTTCAAACAGGCCCAGACGGAATTTTTCCGTCAGCGTACGCGCGACAATTTCGTCAATCTTTTCCGCCGTGATCAAACCACGCTCGACCGCTTGCGCCAGATGGCGTGCGCAGTCATCTTTCGGCAACTCGACGTCCAGCCCGGCATTAAACGCCAGCGCCGCCGATTCCGCCGCATCCTGCGCAACGCCATGATGCTGGTGCAGCAGGCTGACGCCGCCGTAATCGGCAACCACAATGCCGTCAAAGCCCCAGCGTTCACGCAGTATTGTGGTCAACAGGAAACTATCGCTATGACCCGGCTGATTGTCGATGTCGTGATACGCCGGCATCACCGAGCCAGCATTGGCTAGCTTCACCGCCATTTCAAACGGCAGCAGGAACGTGTCGTTCAGTTCACGAAAGCCGAGATGTACTGGCGCATGGTTGCGTGCGCCTTCGCTGAAAGAGTGACCCACGTAGTGCTTCAGCGTCGCCAGCACGTCGCGTTTCTCGCCCTGTAAACCTTCAACATAGGCGCAGGCCATAACGCCCACCAGCCACGGATCCTCGCCAAATGTCTCTTCCGTACGTCCCCAACGCACATCGCGCGAAACGTCCAGTACCGGCGCCAACCCTTGCTTACAGCCCGTGGAACGCGCCTCTTCCCCTATTTGTCGCGCGGCGCGTTTCACCAGTTCGGGGTCCCAGGTGGAGCCGTAGTTCAGGGAAGAAGGAAACAGCGTTGCATCCTTGCACAGAAGCCCCACCAGGCACTCTTCATGAAACAGTGCAGGAATCCCCAGACGCGTTTCTTCCATCATCATTTTTTGCAGACGGTTAGCCGCGCGCACGCCGGTTTTGGCGTCCACAATATGGGTACCCAACGGTCGGGTGATCTGCCCGACGCCCATCTTTAAACGTTCACTTAGGGAAGTTTGCTCACTGACGCCCGCAAACTCATCGCTCATGTCGGTACGCTCACGATGGTTGCCGTCTTCCGACAGCACCAGCCACCAGGCATGCATCTGGGCGTATTTCTCTTCAGGGGTCATTCGCGCCAGTAAATCGGCGACGCGTTCCTTAATGGGACGTTGAGGATCTTTGTAAATCGGGGTCATAGCCATTCTCCTGATTCGCTAATAAATAGCCGAAAATATTCCGCTAAGCTTGTGGTCCAGCTAGCAGTATTCAGAAGTGACGGGCGGGGAACAATTGTTGAAATTGCCTGAAGATTTACGATATTTGGTTTTCTTCGCAGAGTGTGATCGGTAACACCCTTAAGACAAAAATCCCGGGCAAGGCCCGGGATTTCAGCAAGATTGCGAATTATTTTTTCAGTTCAGCCAGAGTCAGCCAGGTCTGAACGACAGTATCCGGGTTCAGCGACAGGCTATCGATCCCTTCCTCCATCAGCCAGGCAGCGAAGTCTTCGTGATCCGACGGCCCCTGGCCGCAGATACCGACATATTTGCCCTGCTTCTTCGCTGCGCGAATCGCCATCGACAACAGCGCTTTCACCGCGTCGTTACGCTCATCAAACAGCGCGGAAACGACGCCAGAGTCACGATCCAGACCCAGCGCCAGCTGCGTCATGTCGTTTGAGCCAATCGAGAAGCCGTCGAAGTGTTCAAGGAACTGCTCCGCCAACAGGGCGTTGGACGGAATCTCACACATCATAATGATCTTCAGCCCGTTTTCACCGCGCTTGAGTCCCTGGCGCGCCAGTTCATCCACCACCGCTTTCGCCTGCTCTACGGTACGGACGAACGGTACCATGATCTCGACGTTGGTCAGCCCCATGTCGTTACGCACGCGTTTCACCGCTTCACACTCAAGGGCAAAGCAATCACGGAAGCTGTCAGAAACATAGCGACCGGCGCCGCGGAAGCCGAGCATCGGGTTCTCTTCCTCCGGTTCATAACGCTCACCGCCTACCAGGTTGGCGTATTCGTTCGACTTAAAGTCAGACAGACGCACAATCACGCGTTTCGGATAGAACGCCGCGCCCAGCGTGGCGATCCCTTCCGTCAGACGGCCAACATAGAACTCTTTCGGCGAATCGAAACCTTTCATCATCTCGCGGATTTCGTTTTGCAGCTTTGGTTCCTGGTCGTCGAACTCGAGCAGTGCGCGCGGGTGCACGCCGATCATACGGTTGATGATGAACTCCAGACGCGCCAGCCCTACGCCTTCGTTTGGCAGACAGGCAAAGTCGAAGGCACGATCGGGGTTACCGACGTTCATCATAATTTTCAGCGGCAGATCCGGCATGGTATCCACGCTTGAGCTTTTCACGCTGAAATCCAGCAGGTCGGCGTAAACGTAGCCGGTGTCGCCTTCGGCGCAGGAAACGGTGACCTTTTCATCATCTTTCATGCGTTCGGTAGCGTCGCCACACCCGACAACTGCCGGGATGCCCAGCTCACGGGCAATAATCGCCGCGTGGCAGGTACGGCCGCCGCGGTTGGTGACAATCGCCGCCGCCTTTTTCATGATCGGTTCCCAATCCGGGTCGGTCATGTCGGTGACCAGGACATCGCCCGGCTGGATACGGTTCATTTCGCTGATGTCATGAATGACTTTAACCGGGCCCGCGCCGATGCGGTGGCCGATAGCGCGCCCTTCAGAGACAATGCGCCCCTGCGAGTGCAGCGTATAACGTTCCATCACCTGCCCGCGCGAGCGTACCGTCTCAGGACGCGCCTGAACGATAAACAGCTTGCCGGTATGACCGTCTTTCGCCCACTCGATGTCCATCGGACGACCGTAGTGTTTTTCAATTTGCACAGCCTGCTTCGCCAACGCCTGCACTTCGTCGTTAGTCAGCGAGAAGATATCGCTTTGCTGCTGCGGCACGTCTTCAATGCGTACCTGTTTGCCATGCTCCTGGGTCGGCGCATAGACCATCCGAATTTTCTTCGAGCCCATGGTACGGCGCACAATCGCCGGGCGACCGGCGGCGAGGGTCGGTTTGTGAACGTAGAACTCATCCGGGTTCACCGCGCCCTGCACCACCATTTCTCCCAGGCCCCACGCGGAGGTAATAAACACCACCTGATCAAAGCCAGATTCGGTATCGATGGAGAACATGACGCCCGATGAAGCGAGATCGGAACGCACCATCAGCTGTACGCCTGCGGAGAGCGCGACGCCGCGGTGGTTATAGCCCTGATGGACGCGATAAGAGATGGCGCGGTCGTTGAACAGTGAAGCGAACACGTGCTTCACGGCGACCAGCACCGCGTCATAGCCCTGGACGTTAAGGAAGGTTTCCTGCTGGCCGGCAAAGGAAGCGTCCGGCATATCTTCTGCCGTCGCGGATGAACGCACGGCAAAGGAGGCATTGGCGTTGTCAGCGGCCAGCTGGTTATACGCTTCGTGAATTGCCTGTTCCAGTTCGCTCTGGAAAGGAGTGTCGATGATCCACTGGCGGATCTGCGCGCCGGCTTTCGCCAGGGCGGTAACGTCGTCAATATCGGTGTTATCCAACAGTTGATAAATCTGCTGGTTTACGCCGCTCTGGTCGAGAAACTGATTAAACGCATCGGCAGTGGTGGCAAATCCGTTGGGCACAGACACACCCATTCCGGACAGATTAGTAATCATTTCACCCAAGGAGGCATTTTTGCCTCCAACTCTGTCTACATCATTCATGCCGAGTTGGTTGTACCAAAGCACCAGCGGTGACGAGCCATTGTTGGACATCGAGACAATCCTTTTTTGATTTAAAGAAGCAGTGATAAGAAACGACTGACTACTTAAAATATCCTCGCATATTTAAACGGCCGAAAAAAACGGTGAATCGTGTAAGCAAATTATTTTTTTACTTTTTAGGATTGATTCCTGTTTATTCATAACCTACTGATTAGCCTGAAAAGGCACAAAAACATCCGGTCTATTGACGTATTTTTGAAATTGAAACAACCATTTCATTAAAAATAAAAATACCGTTTCATTTTTAAATTTAAGACAAATACATCTGGCTTGTGTTTAAATTTAATTTACCCTTTCAGGCAATTAACGGGAGTCAAGCAATATGGATAACGCAGTCGACAGGCAGGTGTTTTATATTTCTGACGGCACCGCGATTACGGCGGAAGTGCTCGGCCACGCGGTCATGTCGCAGTTTCCGGTCGCGATAAACAGCATCACACTGCCGTTTATCGAAAGTGAAAGTCGCGCGCGTGCGGTAAAGGAACAGATCGATGCTATTTACCAGCAGACAGGCGTGCGGCCGCTGGTCTTCTATTCGATTGTAATCCCCGAAATTCGTGACATTATTCTGCAATGTGAAGGATTCTGTCAGGATATTGTGCAGGCGCTGGTCGCGCCGCTGCAGGAAGAACTGAAGCTTGATCCAACGCCTATTGCTCATCGCACCCACGGCTTAACCCCCGGAAATCTGACCAAGTATGATGCGCGTATCGCGGCCATTGATTACACCCTGGCACACGACGATGGCATCTCGCTGCGTAATCTCGACCAGGCGCAGGTGATTCTGCTGGGCGTGTCGCGCTGCGGCAAAACGCCGACCAGCCTGTATCTGGCGATGCAGTTCGGTATTCGTGCAGCCAACTACCCCTTTATTGCTGATGATATGGACAACCTGGTGCTGCCTGCCTCGCTCAAACCGCTGCAGCATAAGCTGTTCGGGCTGACGATCAATCCTGAGCGACTGGCGGCCATTCGTGAAGAGCGGCGGGAAAACAGTCGCTATGCGTCAATGCGCCAGTGCCGGATGGAAGTCGCCGAGGTCGAAGCGCTTTACCGCCGTCATCAGATCCCCTGGCTGAACAGTACCAACTACTCGGTTGAAGAAATTGCCACAAAAATCATGGATATAATGGGATTAAGTCGCAGAATGTACTAATACACTAGTACAATGCAGCAAATTTAGTTATCATAGCTTTGTGATCGAGAGCACATGACCTGCCACGCTTGAATTAAACCCAGATTGGTTTATCGTGATGTGCATCACTTCCCAGCATCTTGACTGGTGAAGCAACAAATTTCTGAGACTTCCATGAATAAGACCGATGAATTGCGTACCGCTCGAATTGAGAGCCTGATTACGCCTGCTGAACTTGCTCAGCGCCACCCCGTATCACCCGACGTTGCGGCCCACGTCACCGCCTCACGCCAGCGCATTGAAAAGATCCTCAACGGCGAAGACCGCCGTCTGCTGGCTATCGTGGGCCCGTGTTCCATTCACGATCTGGACGCCGCGATAGATTATGCTCGCCGCCTCCAGGTGCTGCGTGAAAAGCATCAGGGCGAGCTGGAAATCGTCATGCGTACCTATTTCGAAAAGCCGCGCACCGTGGTGGGCTGGAAAGGGTTAATATCCGATCCCGACCTGAACGGCAGCTATCGCGTTAACCACGGTATCGAACAGGCACGTAAGCTCCTGTTACAGGTCAACACGTTGGGCGTACCGACAGCGACCGAATTCCTCGATATGGTGACCGGCCAGTTTATCGCCGATTTAATCAGTTGGGGCGCCATTGGCGCTCGTACCACGGAAAGCCAGATCCACCGTGAAATGGCTTCTGCGCTCTCCTGCCCGGTGGGTTTTAAAAATGGCACTGACGGCAATACCCGCATTGCGGTCGACGCCATCCGTGCGGCTCGCGCCAGCCACATGTTCCTGTCGCCGGATAAAAACGGTCAAATGACTATCTATCAGACCAGCGGCAACCCGTATGGCCATATCATCATGCGCGGTGGCAAAAAACCGAACTACCATGCCGACGATATCGCCGCGGCCTGCGACACGCTGCATCAGTTTGACCTGCCGGAGCATCTGGTGGTCGACTTTAGCCACGGCAACTGTCAGAAGCAGCATCGCCGTCAGCTGGAAGTGTGTGACGATATCTGCCAGCAAATCCGCAATGGTTCTTCGGCGATTGCCGGTATTATGGCGGAAAGTTTTCTGCGTGAAGGAACGCAAAAGATCGTCGCCGACCAGCCATTGACCTACGGTCAGTCGATTACCGATCCCTGCCTGAGTTGGGAAGATACCGAACTGCTGCTGGAAAAACTGGCAGCCGCAGTGGCCACTCGCCTGTAAGCCTCCCCCGCCCACCGCTCTCCGGTGGGCCATTGACCCTACCCGATATAGTGGTAAATAACGCTTGCGGTTGCCTTATTGAATATTGATAATGTTTCTCATTGTTATATTGATTTTCATTATGAAATTAGCAAATGGATAGCTGCGCAAAACTGGAAACCAAGAAGGATAATACCCCGCACCCGCTTCCCGAGGATCGTCGAGTCGACAGCCAGACGCTGTTAGGCAAGGAAGGTCGTTTAATCATTGAACATGGCGAGCAGCGGTATCTGCTGCGGCAAACCCAGGCGGGAAAGCTAATATTAACGAAGTAGCTGCGCCATCGTCATAGCGCAGCCAGAATGAATTAGCTTGAACAGCTGACTTCCAGTTTCTTACCCCAATCTGGCGGACGTCGACCGTAGTCATCATTCCGATCGCGCCACGGATCGCGCAATGCTTCATGCAGGCGATGGAGTTCCTGATAATCGCCTTTCTCCGCTTGCTCTATCGCCCGTTGCGCCAACCAGTTTCGCAGGACCATCGCCGGATTGGCGACTTTCATTGCCTGCTGACGCGATGCGTCATCCACTTGCTCCTGCTGTAAACGCGCGCGGTACTGGGTAAACCAGGAATCAAAGGCCGTTCGGTCAATAAATTCATCGCGCAGCGGCGACGCGGCGCTGAGCTGCTCCGTTTCGCTGAGCAGCCGGAAAGTGCGCGTATAGTCGCTCCCTTCTCGCTCCATCAGCGCGTACAAGCCGTTAAGCAGGTCGTTGTCGCCCGTTTTTTCACTGAACAGCCCGAGTTTCTGGCGCATTCGCTGCCCGTATTCCCGGAAAAGCACCGCCTGATAGCCTTCCAGTGCGGCGTTCAGCGTATCCACGTCAATCCATGGTGACACCGCCTGCGCCAGACGCTGAAGGTTCCACAGACCGACAGCGGGTTGATTATCAAAACGGTAGCGTCCCTGATGATCCGAGTGATTACAGATAAACTCAGGCTGATAGTCATCAAGGAAACCAAACGGGCCGTAGTCAAGCGTCAGCCCCAGAATCGACATGTTGTCGGTATTCATCACACCATGCGCGAAACCAACGGTTTGCCAGCGGGCAATCATCTGCGCCGTGCGCGCCACAACATCCTGGAACCACAGCGCGTAGCGGTCAACCTCCTGCTGTAAGTGCGGCCAGTGATGACGGATCGTAAAGTCCATCAGCGTACGCACGCTGTCGATATCGCGACGATAGTAAAAATGTTCAAAGTGGCCGAATCGGATATGGCTTTCAGCAATACGCATCAGCATCGCGCCAGACTCTACCGTTTCACGGTACACCGGCGTATCACTGGTCACTATCGCCAGCGCCCGCGTCCCCGGAATGCCAAGATAATGCATGGCTTCAGAAGCCAGGCTTTCACGAAGAGTTGAACGTAATACCGCTCGCCCATCGCCCATTCGTGAATACGGCGTGAGTCCGGCCCCCTTAAGATGCCAGTCGACCGTTTTGCCATTTTCTAACTGCTGTTCGCCCATTAAGATCCCGCGCCCGTCGCCCAGTTGCCCTGCCCAGGCCCCAAACTGATGACCGCTGTAAACCTGCGCTAAAGGCGACATACCGGGCAGCAGCGTTTCACCGCCCCAAACGCCAGCGCCGTATTCAGGCGTGAAAAGTGATTCGGGAATAGCGAGATCTTGCGCCAGCGGCGCGTTGTGCCAGATTAGGCGGGCGTTATGCAGCGGCGTCGGCTGTAGCGCAGTGTAAAATCCTGGCAGCTCATCGCGCCAGCGGGTGTTAAATGACAGGTTCATGGTTCCTCCTGCCCGTAGTGTATTGGGTTACTGTACGTTAAACACCCGGGTAAGCGCAGGGTTATTGTTGCACTAATGTTATTAGGGAGGATTCTGCCACCACCGGCCACAGACTGCCAAGCATTCCGCTAAACCCAAAGGATGCTACGCGCTGGCGAGTTTGCTCGTCATCCACGCCGGAGATCATAATGCCCTGGCAGTAAGGTTGGATCTGCGTCACGATCGCGCGCAGAAACGGTTCAAAAGACGCTGATTTTGACTGGCGCTGGACAAAACTTCTATCCAGTACAATACGGGTGAAAAGCCCGGAGAATACCGCGCGGGTTGAGGCATCGCCGGAACCAAAATCGCTAAGCACTAACGGGAAGTGCTGACACAGGTGGGCCAAAGGATGATTTTCATCTACCTGATTGAGGCCGGGATAGCTTTCACTGACGGCCAACTCCAGAAACGGAAAACGCTGAGCGCTGGCGGCGAGCTCGTCGTCGGTAAGCAGCGCCGTAACAAGACCCGGCGGTGCAGTAATCCACGCTTTGAGGTTGTGCTGGCGAAAGAACAGCTGGCAGTTATTCAACAGCGCCAGTTTTTCCTGAAATAAAGTGATTTCTTGTTGTGGCGCCAGGCGCGGCAGCACCAAACTCGTGGGGATACGTATGTGGTTATCGCGACCGGTAAATTGGCTGACGACTTTCAGGCCGACAAGATGCCCGTCGCTATTTCTGGCGGGAAGGAAAAACAATTGAGAACAATACGTATTATCCAGCGATACAATCATTGCGACTGCCCTTCACTAAAAGTCATGTCCGGGTTCCTGACGTCACAAAGCAAAAAACCTACGGTAATGAATGCTGCTGTTATTCCTTTCATCGGTTCCTTTTTATTTTATGGTCCGTCACTGGATCGTAATGATTGTAATCGAAAGTAATGGATTAACACAATCAACCTTAAGTTCTATGATCTCGCCTAACAAAATCAGAATAATGTTGGCTATTTATTTAAAACCTTGTCGTCTACAAAAAGAAAAGGAGGCGAAATGCCTCCTTTTCTTTTCGATTAAATTCGCCTGGCCTGCCAGAAATTTTTCCGCCAGTAGACATTATCGAGCGAAGATCTCGTCACCCCCTGGCTGGTGGAGGCATGAATAAACTGGTTGTCGGTATCATAAATCCCCACGTGCAGCCCGCTCTCGCCTGCGCCGGTTTTAAAGAATACCAGGTCTCCAGGCAGTAGATCATCTTTATCTATTTCGGTGCCAATCTTCGCCTGTTGACGCGTTTCACGAGGAAGTTGCATTTCGAATTTATCGCGGAAGGTCATGAGCACAAAAGCGGAACAGTCTACGCCGCGGCGGTTCATTCCACCATAGCGATAAGGCGTACCGTGCCAGTTTTGCAACTGATCGTTTAGGCTGGCGATAACGGTAATTGAATCCGAAAGCCGGGGATTGGGCGGCGGCGCACGATGGCTACTGCACCCTGCTAAAACGAAAGCCACGAGAAAAAGAGTCCAGAAACGCATATCCAGCGAATCCTCAGTTTTTTTATTCAGCCAATAAATTATATCTATTGCGGTTTGGCTGGCAAGCAATCACCGCCATTTCAAGCAGAGTTGGATTAATTTTCGCCGACGTCGTCATAAATGAGCATTTGATGGCCAGCAATATCCAGCCGCTGAAAGCGCATATTATAAGCAGCAGACAAATGCTCTGGCTGCATAACACGCTCGGTCTCACCGCTGGCGATCAAACGCCCCTGGCACAATAGCCAGACTCGCCCGGCATGGCGTAACGTATAGTTCAGATCGTGACTACTCATCACAATAGCAACGCCCGCCGCTCTCAGTTCTGCCAACAGCTTATCCAGCGCGGCTTGTTGAGCGACATCAAGACTGTTCATCGGCTCATCAAGCAACAGAAGCTGGCCATCAGGATTATCGGCAGGATGAATTTGCAGAATAACGGCCGCCAACCGAACACGCTGCCATTCACCGCCGGAGAGCTGACTAACGTTACGCCCCAGCTTATTACTCAGGTCTAACGCCCTGGCCACGTGAACGGCGAGCGCCGATTGCGGCTCGCCTTGTTGATGCAGCATCAGATATTGCCAGACCGGCATGGCAAAGGGTGGCGTCTGGTGCTGAGAAAGATACGCGCGATGACGTGCCAGCGCATGCGCTGGCCATTCATCCAACGGCTGGGCATTCAGCGTAATGACGCCCTTACCGCCAGTCAGGCCGGCCATTCTGGCCAGCAGCGTGCTCTTACCGGCCCCGTTTGGCCCGACAAGGTGAATAATCTCCCCTGGCTCCACTCTGGCGCTAAACGCCTGAAGGCGGACTCCCTCACCGACATGCTGAAGCTGCATCAGTGGCATCATGGCTGGGCAAGAGCCTGCTTGATGGCCGCGGTCAGGATCGGATCATCCGGCGTCATATCCGGAGAGAAACGGTTGATGATTTGGCCGTCACGGCCAATCAGGAACTTTTCGAAATTCCACAGAATATCACCTGGATGCGCAGGCGCGCGTCCTTTGCTGGCCATACGTTCATAAAAGCCGCTACCTTCCGGCGCTACCGCTTTCGGCGCAAGGCGGGTCAACAGGCTATACAACGGGTGACGCGTATCACCGTTCACGTCGATTTTGCTGAACAGCGGGAACGTGACGCCGTAGGTCGTACTGCAGAACGTTTTAATCTCTTCTTCGCTCCCCGGCTCCTGGCCCAGGAACTGATTACACGGGAAGCCCAGAACCGTGAAACCTTCGTTCTGCAAAGACGTTTGTAATGCTTCCAGCTGCTCATATTGCGGCGTGAGGCCACATTTAGACGCGACATTGACAATCAGCAGGACTTTGCCTTTGTAGCCTTCCAGCGTGGTTTTTTCACCGTCGATGGTCGTCACGGGTGTGTTCAGAATGGTGGTTTGCATAGCATCCTCTTTTCAGCGTGTTTGGGTCTTATCGCCCGGTCTTTAATAATAGCCAGATACGCTGGCACGACACCAAAGCTTTTTAATCAGGACGTTGCGTTAGTAACGTCCTGATTTGAGTAACAACCAGATAAACACCGGTGCTCCGAGCGTCGCGGTCACTACGCCAATCGGCAGCTCAGCGGCCGACAGCGCCAACCGCGCAATAATATCGGCAAACAGTAACGTGCTCGCCCCCGCCAGCGCGCAGGCCGGCAGCAGCACGCGATGGTCAGTCAGGCCACACAGGCGCAGCATATGCGGCACCACCAGCCCAATAAAGCCGATAGCCCCTGCCAGCGCCACGCTGACGCCCACCAGCCAGCCGGTGACCATCACCAGCAGCTTACGCCAGAACGCGATGGGAACGCCCAGTTGACGAGCGGAGGTCTCCCCCAGCGCCAGCAGATTCAACGGCTGAGATTGCGCACAGAGCCAGACAATGACCGGCACCAGCGCCAGCATCAACCAGATCTGCTGCCAGTCGACGCCGCCAAATCCGCCCATCATCCAGTACATCAGTTGACGAAGATCGAACGACGTCGAAAAATAGACCGCCCACGTCATCAACGCGCTACAGATAATGCCCAGCGCAACGCCTGCCAGCAGCAGGCGGCTGGTAGAGAGATGGCGTCGCGCAAAGCGCATCAGGATGCCGGTTATCACCAGTGCGCCAGCAATGGCGGCCAGCCCTGGCACCCAGCCCGGCAGGTTTCCCTGACTCAGCATAATCACCGCAATGAGCCCGACACCCGCGCCGTTAGAAACGCCAAGCAGCCCCGGCTCGGCGAGCGGGTTTTCAAATAACGCCTGCATTACCGCCCCCGACAACGCCAACGCCGCGCCAACCAGCAGCACCGCAACGGTACGCGGCAGGCGAATCTGCCAGATAAACAGCTGCCCTTTCGCCGTGAACCATTCGCCGGGCGGGATCCATTGGTCGCCCGCGCACAGGCTAATCACCAGCATCGCCAATAGGGCCAGAGACAATCCGGCAAGCCAGCGACGATGACGCCGCTGCTGTTGATGTACATAAACCTGCATAGTTATCCGTCGCCCGTGGAGAAGCGTTTGATTTTACGGTGACAACGCCGCGCAGAAAAGAAAAAGGCCGCATCAGCGGCCTTTTTAGTTAGATCAGAATTACTCTTCTTTGGGTGTTGCGTTTTCGACCCGGCTTTTTAACTTCTGTCCTGGTCTGAAGGTCACCACACGCCGGGCTGTAATGGGAATATCTTCACCCGTTTTTGGGTTACGCCCCGGGCGTTGATTTTTGTCACGCAGATCAAAGTTGCCAAAACCGGACAGCTTAACCTGCTCACCGTTTTCCAGAGCACGACGGATCTCTTCAAAAAACAGTTCCACCAGTTCTTTGGCATCCCGCTTGCTAAGCCCAAGCTTATCAAACAGATATTCTGACATTTCAGCTTTTGTAAGCGCCATAGGTTCAATCCCTCAATGATGCCTGGAATCGCTCTTTTAATGCCTCTACGCATTTGGCAACGGTAGCGGCAATCTCCTCTTCTTCGAGTGTACGGCTGGTATCTTGTAAAATCAGGCTGATAGCAAGGCTCTTATAGCCTTCCGCAACACCCTTACCACGGTACACGTCAAATAAGTTTACGCCAACTACCTGATTTACGCCAACTTTCTTACACTCGTTTAAAATATCCGCTGCTGGCACACTTTCAGCGACCACAACGGCGATGTCACGGCGGTTTGCCGGGAAGCGAGAAACGTCGCGCGCCTGAGGAACCACGCGGTCTGCGAGCTTGTTCCACTCCAGCTCGAACGCCAGCGTACGACCGTTCAGATCCAGTTTACGTTCCAGTTCCGGGTGGATTACGCCAATGAAACCAATGCGTTCTCCACGCAGATAAATCGCCGCAGACTGGCCCGGATGCAGCGCCGGGTTGGCTTCAGCCTTGAATTGAATTTCAGATAATTTACCGGTCAGATCGAGAACGGATTCCAGATCGCCCTTCAAATCATAGAAATCAACGGTCTCTTTTGCCAGATTCCAATGCTCATCGTAGCGGTTACCGCAGATAACGCCACCCAGCATCACGTCCTGACGGATACCCAGAGGAGCCTGAGTGTCCGGTACGAAGCGCAGGCCGGTCTCGAAGATACGCACACGGTTCTGCTGGCGGTTCTGGTTGTACACCACCGTCGACAGCAGGCCGGTCAGCAGAGACAGACGCATAGCGGACATTTCGCTGGAAATTGGGCTTGGCAGAATCAGCGCTTCCTCACCCGGGTGAACCAACTGCTGAACTTTCGGGTCCACGAAGCTGTAGGTGATCACTTCCTGATAGCCTTTATCGTTCAGCATGGTTTTCACACGCTTAAGCGACAGATTGGCTTCTTTATGGCTGCCCATCACCAGACCTGCCTGTACCGGCTCGTTCGGGATGCTGTTATAGCCATAAACGCGCGCCACTTCTTCCACCAGGTCTTCTTCGATTTCCATATCGAAACGCCAGGTTGGCGCAACCGCCTGCCATTGGTTGTCACCGACAGTCACTTCACAGCCCAGGCGCGTCAGAATATCGGTCACCTGCTCATCGGCAATGTGATGACCAATCAGGCGATCCAGCTTGCTACGACGCAGCGTAATCGTCGCACGCTTCGGCAGCGCAGCTTCCTGGGTCACATCGATGATTGGGCCCGCTTCACCGCCGCACAGTTCAATCAGCAGCGCGGTAGCACGCTCGATTGCTTTGTACTGCAGTGCCGGATCAACGCCGCGCTCGTAGCGGTGAGAAGCATCGGTGTGCAGACCATGACGGCGCGCGCGGCCGGTGATGGACAGCGGGCTGAAGAAAGCCGATTCCAGCAGCACGTTCTGGGTTTCGTCGTTCACGCCAGAGTGCTCGCCGCCAAAGATACCGGCCATCGCCAGCGCTTTATGATGGTCGGCAATGACCAGGGTATCTGCACTGAGTTTGGCTTCAGAACCGTCCAGCAGAACCAGGGTCTCGCCCTCTTTTGCCATACGCACTTTGATACCGCCTTCGATGCGATCTTTATCGAACGCATGCATTGGCTGACCCAGTTCCAGCAGGACGTAGTTGGTGACGTCAACGACCGCATCAATGGAACGAATACCGCAGCGACGCAGTTTCTCTTTCATCCACAGCGGAGTTGGCGCTTTAACGTTAATCCCCTTCACCACGCGGCCTAAATAGCGCGGACAGGCATCGGCGGCTTCAACTTCGATTGGCAGCACGTCTGCAATCGTCGCCGCTACTGGCGTGATTTCTGGCGCATTCAGCGGCAGTTTGTTCAGTACCGCAACATCACGAGCCACGCCGATGATGCCTAAGCAGTCGGCACGGTTTGGCGTCACGCTGATCTCGATGGTGTTATCGTCCAGCTGCAGATATTCACGGATATCGGTCCCCAACGGCGCATCGGCCGGCAGTTCGATAATGCCGCTATGGTCGTCGGAAATACCCAGCTCGGAGAAAGAGCACAGCATACCTTCAGACGGTTCGCCACGCAGTTTTGCCGCCTTAATTTTGAAATCACCCGGCAGCACAGCGCCGATGGTCGCCACGGCCACTTTCAGGCCCTGACGGCAGTTCGGCGCGCCACAGACGATATCCAGCAGACGCTCACCGCCCACGTTTACTTTCGTCACGCGCAGTTTGTCGGCGTTCGGATGCTGACCACATTCGACGACTTCACCGACCACTACGCCGTTGAAGCTGCCGGCAACGGCTTCTACACCGTCGACTTCCAGACCTGCCATGGTGATTTGCCCCGACAGCGCTTCGCTGTCGATAGCCGGGTTAACCCATTCGCGTAACCACAGTTCACTGAATTTCATTATGTTGTCCTGCCCTTATTTAAACTGTTTGAGGAAACGCAGATCGTTTTCGAAAAACGCACGTAAATCGGTGACACCGTAACGCAGCATGGTCAGACGCTCCATACCCATACCGAAGGCGAAGCCGGAATACACTTCCGGATCGATGCCTACGTTACGCAGAACGTTCGGGTGTACCATCCCGCAACCCAGTACTTCCAGCCATTTACCGTTTTTACCCATCACGTCAACTTCAGCAGACGGTTCGGTGAACGGGAAGTAGGACGGGCGGAAACGAATTTGCAGGTCTTCCTCAAAGAAGTTGCGCAGGAAATCGTGCAACGTCCCTTTCAGGTTGGTAAAGCTGATGTTTTTATCAACAATCAGGCCTTCCATCTGATGGAACATTGGGGTGTGCGTCTGATCGTAGTCGTTACGATACACACGACCCGGCGCGATGATACGGATTGGCGGCTGCTGCTCCTTCATGGTACGAATCTGTACGCCTGAAGTTTGGGTGCGCAGCAGACGGGTTGCATCGAACCAGAAAGTGTCGTGGTCAGCACGTGCCGGGTGGTGCGTCGGAATATTCAGCGCATCGAAGTTATGGTAGTCATCTTCGATTTCCGGGCCCGTTGCAACGGTAAAGCCGAGCTCACCGAAGAAACTTTCAATACGGTCAATGGTGCGCGTTACCGGGTGTAAGCCCCCGTTTTCAATACGACGCCCCGGCAGGGAGATATCAATGGTCTCTGCGGCCAGACGAGCGTTCAGCGCAGCGTTTTCTAAATCGGCTTTACGCGCGTTCAGTGCCTGCTGTACCTGCTCTTTCGCTTCGTTGATGACCGCACCGGCAGCCGGACGCTCTTCTGGCGGCAGGTCACGCAGTGTGGTCATCTGAAGGGTCAGATGCCCTTTCTTACCCAGATATTCGACGCGGACATTGTCTAACGCGGCAACATCTGAAGCCTGGTTAATGGCTGCCTTGGCACTGGCAACCAGCTCTGCGAGATGTGACATGGTTTTCCTCATTATGTCGGTGCAGACACCGGTTTGGTGGACTTAATCTCGAATTCAGATACAAAAAAAGCCTCCAGATGGAGGCTTATTGGCGCTGATTTTTCGTTTCTTCTTTCACGCGCAAGCCTCCTGAGTTCAGGTGCTAAAGTAAAAGAAGAAGCGGAAAATAGCAGCATTCATGCTTGCGTTACCTTGTGTGGTAAGGATCGTAACGCCTTTATTGAAAGGGCTACGGGAATAAATGTCAACGTTTTGATGCGATTAAAACGAAAAGAGGGAGACTAGCTCCCTCTTTCAACTGGCTTATGCCAGTGCTGCTTTCGCTTTTTCGACCAGAGCGGTGAACGCTACTTTGTCGAATACTGCGATGTCAGCCAGGATCTTACGGTCGATTTCAACAGAGGCTTTTTTCAGGCCGTTGATGAATTTGCTGTAAGAAATACCGTTCTGACGTGCTGCCGCATTGATACGTGCAATCCACAGTTGACGGAACTGACGCTTACGCTGACGACGGTCACGGTAAGCGTACTGACCAGCCTTGATAACAGCCTGGAAGGCAACGCGGTATACGCGAGAACGCGCACCGTAGTAGCCTTTAGCTTGTTTCAGAATTTTTTTGTGACGTGCACGAGCAATTACACCACGTTTTACGCGAGCCATGTGAGCTCTCCTGTATCTATATTCTTAGTAAAAAATTAAACGTTAACGGCTTATGCGTACGGCAGGCACGCGATAACCAGACCCAGATCGCCTTTAGAAACAAGGCCTTTTGGACGCAGGTGACGTTTACGTTTAGTAGATTTTTTGGTCAGAATATGACGCAGGTTTGCGTGCTTACGCTTAAATCCACCACCACCGGTTTTTTTGAAGCGCTTAGCAGCACCGCGTACGGTCTTAATTTTTGGCATCTTAATAACTTCCACTTCGCATTGTTAATAAACGAAACGTAGGCGAACAACATCAGTGAAGCCCGAAGGCTTCACGAACGTTGTTACTTGAAGGCCTTACTGTTTCTTCTTAGGAGCGAGCACCATGATCATCTGGCGGCCTTCGATCTTCGTAGGGAAGGATTCGACTACTGCCAGTTCACTCAGATCGTCACGGACGCGATTAAGCACTTCCATACCGATCTGCTGGTGGGCCATCTCACGACCGCGGAAACGCAGTGTGATCTTGGCCTTATCGCCATCTTCGAGAAAGCGAACCAGGCTGCGGAGTTTTACCTGGTAATCACCATCATCGGTCCCAGGACGGAATTTAATTTCCTTAACCTGGATAACTTTTTGCTTTTTCTTCTGTTCCTTAGAAGACTTACTTTTTTCATAAAGGAACTTGCCGTAGTCCATGATACGACAAACTGGCGGTTCGGCGTTAGGGCTGATTTCAACTAAATCTACTCCAGCTTCTTCAGCCTTTTCGATTGCTTCTCTCAGACTCACAATACCCAGTTGCTCACCTTCCAGACCAGTTAAGCGAACTTCCTGGGCGCGAATCTCGCCATTGATACGATTCGGACGTGCCGTTTGAACTCGTTTTCCGCCTTTAATACCTTATTCCTCCAGTTGTTGAAGACTGCGGCTGCGAATCTCTTGTTGCAGCTTCTCGATAACTTCATTTACGTCCAGACTGCCCAAGTCTTTGCCACGACGGGTACGCACGGCAACTTTGCCGGCTTCAACCTCTTTGTCGCCACAGACCAACATGTAAGGGACACGACGTAAAGTGTGCTCGCGGATTTTAAAGCCAATCTTCTCATTTCTCAAGTCCGCTTTTACGCGAATGCCTGCATTTTGTAGTTTACGGGTCAATTCGTTAACGTATTCAGACTGAGAATCGGTAATATTCATCACCACGACCTGCACCGGAGCAAGCCATGTTGGGAAGAAGCCAGCGAACTCTTCGGTCAGGATGCCAATGAAGCGCTCCAGCGACCCCAGAATTGCGCGGTGAATCATCACCGGTACCTGACGTTCGTTGTTTTCGCCAACATAAGAGGCGCTCAGACGAGCCGGCAGGGAGAAGTCTAACTGTACAGTACCGCACTGCCATGCACGATCGAGGCAGTCATACAGGGTAAACTCAATTTTCGGACCGTAGAATGCGCCTTCACCCAGCTGATATTCAAACGGGATGTTGTTTTCTTCCAGCGCAACCGCCAGATCCGCTTCCGCACGATCCCACATTTCATCGCTACCGATACGTTTTTCCGGACGCGTTGAAAGTTTGACCACGATTTTTTCAAAACCGAAAGTGCTGTACATATCATAGACTAAACGAATGCACGCGTTCACTTCATCACGCACCTGCTCTTCCGTACAGAAGATATGGGCGTCATCCTGAGTGAAGCCGCGCACGCGCATTAAGCCATGCAGCGCGCCTGACGGTTCATTACGATGGCAGCTACCGAACTCCGCCATACGCAGCGGCAGATCGCGGTAGGATTTCAGACCCTGGTTAAAGATCTGAACGTGGCCAGGGCAGTTCATCGGCTTGATGCAGTATTCACGGTTCTCTGAAGAAGTGGTGAACATCGCATCTTTATAGTTGTCCCAGTGGCCGGTTTTTTCCCACAGCACACGGTCCATCATGAACGGGCCTTTCACTTCCTGATACTGGTACTCTTTCAGCTTGGAGCGTACAAAAGTTTCCAGTTCGCGGAAGATAGTCCAGCCGTCGTTATGCCAGAAGACCATACCCGGCGCTTCTTCCTGCATATGATACAGGTCGAGCTGCTTACCGATTTTACGGTGATCGCGCTTCGCCGCTTCTTCCAGACGTTGCAGGTAGGCATTGAGGGCTTTTTTGTCCGTCCACGCCGTACCGTAGATACGCTGCAGCATCTTGTTGTTGCTGTCGCCGCGCCAGTAGGCGCCTGCGGTTTTCATCAGCTTGAAGTAGTGACAGAATCGCATATTCGGCACGTGCGGACCGCGGCACATGTCGACGTATTCTTCATGATGATACAAACCAGGCTTGTCATCATGCGCAATATTTTCATCAAGGATGGAAACTTTGTATGTTTCACCACGCTTCACGAACGTTTCGCGGGCTTCATGCCAGCTTACCTTCTTCTTGATGACGTCATAGTTTTTCTCGGCGAGCTCATGCATACGTTTTTCGAGCGCGTCGATGTCTTCCTGGGTCAGCGTATGGTCAAGATCGACGTCGTAGTAGAAACCGTTGTCGATAACCGGGCCGATCGCCATTTTGGTGTTTGGCCACAGCTGTTTAATCGCGTGACCAAGCAGGTGAGCGCAGGAGTGACGAATGATTTCCAGACCGTCTTCATCTTTAGCAGTGATGAGAGACAGTGTTGCATCGTTTTCAATGATATCGGATGCATCAACCAGTTCGCCGTTCACGCGCCCAGCGATGGTGGCTTTTGCCAGACCAGGGCCGATGTCCAGAGCGACATCCATCGGGCTTACGGCGTGGTCATAATGGCGTTGGCTGCCATCAGGAAGAGTAATTACAGGCATTTCATGTCCTTATTTGCAGTGGTGCCCCACACGAAAGAGCACATACAAAACTATATGATTAAATTTATCAACACGTTATGGATTGATTTCCGCTTCACTCTGCGAAAAATGAGGAACCTGAACTGCGTATCGGGTTCCGCCTGGATCCGCCTGTTGATAACACCGTGGGTTAGTTTACACATCATCAGGACGTGATAAAAGCCGCAATTGCCCTACGCCACGCGCGTTGCTATGTTTGTCGACAATTCTGGTACACTACGCGAAACACAGCATATATAAGGGAGTGACCCCATGCCGACACATCGATTCGCGAAAAAACACTGGAAAATGGTGCTGGTATTAATCGCTATCTGTGGTGCCATGCTGCTACTCAGATGGGCTGCGATGATATGGGGATAATAAAAAGATAAACAACCGTGACGGGAAACTCTGGTTAAAGATCATTTATATACAAAAAATGCCTTTAACTTTTATTTATTAACAATACGTGCGGTAAAAATACCTGAACTGACGTTTTAAATACAAATACTGAATTTTCTTATTTTAACAAATATCAATAGCAGCAAGAAAAACCGGTACGACTCTACCCGGTTTTCTCTGCCGGTATTAATAATTAATAAGAAATCAAATTATTACAGCACAGAATAGTTAGTACCACTCACCTGCAACCAGGGTGTGAACATTGAATGCGTCATCCATAGAACGACCGGTATTCTGTGAGCCCGGAGCAATGTTAGAGCCTGCTTCAACGTCATAAGCGCTGGAGATACCAACGTGCTGAACGGTGGCGACTTTAGTAGAACTGGCTGGCTGCGTGGCAGGTTCGGCAGCAAATACACCGAAAGAGAGTGCTGACAGCACAATAGCTACAGATGCGATTTTGATATTTTTCATAATGTTTATTCTCTAACTGGATTAAGACTTTTGAACTCAGAGGCATCATTTCGCCCTTGAATACAAGTGTAGATCCAGATCACACTTTTGCCTAGTCAAAATATTTAGCTATTCGTGTCAAATTTATTGAATATTATGTCAGAAACGCCAAATGTGGAGATATTATGGAGAGCGGGTATTTTTAATTAAATAAAACAGCGGTCAGATTTAATAATAACACATTTCGATAAATTAAAAATACAGGCCGGCATTTCACCGGCCTGCAAATCATTACATTGTATAACCCAGCGTCAGCGATGTGCGTCGATCGGTGTGATTCGGTGCCGTTTCCGGTGGCTCAGAGTTCCAGGTGACGTTGTAGGCCACCTTCAGACCAAAGTGCTCATTGATTGCAACATTGAGCGCGGTCTCTGAGTTGACGGTCGTATCATCGGCTCCCAGAACAGACACACCCTGAGTAAATTTGGTGGTGTCGGTCATCTGCCAGGCATAGGCCGCAGAAGCATAGCCCAGCGGCTGCGTTTCCGAGTTACCATCGGTGTATTCGTCGTAACGAACGCCTGGACCAAATTCAAAACGGAAGCTGTGGATCGGCCCGTTCAGGAACTGACGCCCGTAACCTGCGGTAAAGACATCACGTTCATGATAGCCATTATAGCGGTCTGTTAACCAGCTAGCCTGACCAAACAGGTAGTCTTCATGCGTCATGTTATAGCGACTACGGCCGCCGACAGAATATTTTTCTGAGGAACGTTCATCATTAGCCGAGGTATTGCTGGCATTGCCCCACAGGGACCATGCCGTCGTTTCTCCGTACCAGGTCAGCGTTGAATCAGCGGTTGCTGACGAGCTTTTGGTATTGCCGGATTGTGCGAGGTAGCCCGCATTCACGTTACCTTCAAACGGTTTTTTAGCGCTGGTTGGGTCATCCATGACAGTAAAAACGGTATCACTGGCGGTTGCATACGCAGACGCAAACACGCCCCCCAGCAGCACAACCGCTGCCGGTACTGTCTTCAAAAGCTTCATTTATTATGAGTCCGTACAACAAAAAAGGAGACGATTTCGTCCCGGAAACTTTCGCGAGGATCAACGACGGGGTGGTCCATAGAAAGGCAACAAATTATAAAAAGGCACGAATAACATAGCAATCCTATTCGTCTTTCATTTTTTGAATAAGAGCCGTCTTAAAGAGAATTTTCTTTCATAATGAAAGTCAGCCTAAATTACTCTTTTCTATAAAAATCATACTGTTGTTCCTTTCATTATCATCAGGCAAGTGCCAGGCTATACCCAGTTGTATTCAGAGTGGTTTATTGGCTCATAAAGGGAGGTTATTGATATGGTTAAAATTTACACGTTGACGCTCGCCCCCTCACTCGACAGCGCCACCCAAACGCCACAAATTTACCCGGAGGGAAAACTGCGCTGTAGCGCCCCGGTCTTTGAGCCGGGTGGCGGTGGAATCAACGTCGCACGCGCCATCACGTATCTGGGCGGCAACGCCACCGCCCTCTTCCCGGCTGGCGGAGCCACCGGAGAGCATCTGGTTGCGCTACTGCAAAGCGAACATGTGCCCGTCAAGAGTGTCGCATCCCGCGAATGGACGCGACAGAACCTCCATGTCCACGTCGACGCCAGCGGCGAGCAGTATCGCTTTGTCATGCCAGGTGCCACGCTGCATGGTGATGAACTGCAAGCGCTACAAGAGAGCGTATTGCGAACAGATTCAGGCTCTTTATTGGTCATAAGCGGGAGTCTACCGCCCGGCGTCTCCCTCGCGCAGTTTGTCACCCTCATCAAAGCGGCTCAGCAGCATGGGTTACGCTGCATCATCGACAGCTCCGGCGAAGCCCTGGCGGCAGCGCTGACAATTGGCAACATTGAGTTGGTCAAACCCAATCAGAAAGAGCTGAGCGCGCTCGTCCAGCGAGACCTTAACCAACCGGATGACGTTCGTAACGCCGCGCAGGAGATCGTACGCAGCGGAAAAGCCCGCCGCGTGGTGGTATCTTTAGGTGCGCAAGGGGCGCTAGCCGTTGACGCGCATTCATGCGTGCAGGTTGTCCCGCCGCCGATCAAAAGCCAAAGTACCGTTGGCGCTGGTGACAGCATGGTAGGCGCTATGACGCTGAAACTTGCGGAAGGGGCAAGCCTTGAAGAGATGGTGCGCTACGGTGTCGCTGCAGGCAGCGCGGCCACCATCAATCAAGGTACCCGACTCTGCTCACGCGAAAATACGCAGAAAATTTACGCTTACCTGCAACAGCACTGAATGTGCAGGAAAACGGACCTGCGGAGCATGCCGCAGGTCGCTAAATCGCCGTAATCGACTATGCTAACCAAACTCCATTGTTAACAATGGGGTGCATTTGAAGCTGAGTCATCATACGTCTGTAGCAGAGGGAGTACGGTCCTGTCTCTGCGTTCTGCATTCTTTTTACCCGTTGTGCGGGATAGCTCGAATTTTTACCCTGCAGTAATGCGCTAACCTTATGATACGGCAGAAAACATGGGGAGAGACATCATGTGGCAAGCGATCAGTAGCCTGTTAGGCGAGCAACTTGGAAGTGGCGAAATCGATCTGCGTACTGAACTGCCCGGCGGAGAAATTCATGCCGCATGGCATATACGCTATGCGGGACGAGATTTTTTCGTGAAGTGTGATGAACGTGAATTATTGCCCATTTTTACCGCGGAGGCCGATCAGCTCGAGCTGCTCTCCCGCAGTAAAACCGTGACCGTCCCGGAAGTGTTCGTCGTGGGTTCAGACCGCGACTACAGTTTTCTGGTGATGGAGTATCTGCCCCCTCGCCCGCTGGACGCGCATAACGCCTTCCTGCTCGGTCAACAACTCGCTCACCTCCATCAGTGGAGCGACCAGCCGCAGTTTGGCCTCGATTTTGACAACGATCTCTCTACCACTCCACAGCCCAACGCCTGGCAGCGTCGTTGGTCGACCTTTTTTGCCGAGCAGAGAATTGGTTGGCAGTTAGAGTTGGCCGCAGAGAAAGGTATGAAGTTTGGCGATATCGACGCGATTGTCGATCATGTCCAACAGCGCTTGAGTTCGCATCAACCGCAGCCTTCGCTGCTCCATGGTGACCTCTGGTCAAACAACTGTGCGCTGGGTCCAGACGGACCGTACATTTTTGATCCGGCCTGCTATTGGGGCGATCGCGAGTGTGACCTGGCGATGCTGCCGCTGCATCCCGACCAACCGCCGCAAATATACGACGGCTATCAGTCGATTTCACCGCTGCCCGCCGGGTTTCTCGAGCGCCAGCCGATATATCAGCTCTATACGTTGATTAACCGGGCGATTCTCTTTGGCGGACAGCATCTGGTGATTGCGCAAAAAGCAATGGATAAGGTTCTTGCCGCATAATGACAAAGCCCCCTTTCGGGGGCTTTTACTTAGTTCATCTGGACGCCTTTCAGGCGGAACTCAATATTCATAATCAGCCCCGTCCCCGGCTTGCCGGATTCGTAACGCCATTTCCGCATTGCCGTTTTAACATCGCGCTCAAACATATTGGATGGCTGCGCTGAGAGGATTTGCACATTCTCCACGCGGCCATCGGCGGTCACGTCAAATTTCACGCGCACTTTACCTTCAATTCGCAGCGCCTGAGCGCGCGACGGATAACCCGGCTGTGGACGATTCAACGCACGTGGTCCGGTTGGCGCACTCACCGACGGTGCGCTCGCTCCCGGCATATTGTTAGCGACCGAACGCGCCGGCGGCGCATCACGGTTAACCGTTGACAGAGGGCGCGATTCAACCGGCTTCACTTCCGGCTTCGGCTGCTCAATTTTTTTCACCGGCTTCGGTTTTGGCTTCGGCTTCGGTTTTGGTTTGTGAATAACGACCGGCGCCTGCGCCACCTCTGGAACCGGCTCCGGTTCTGGCTCAGGTTCCGGCTCAACAACAGGCTGCGGCTGAACGACAGCCTGAGGCGGTTCGAGATCGGCAGGTGCAACCATCGTAACGGTGATCGGCTGCGCAGGAGCGGGCAATTCAATAACCTGATGTACCGAGGTATAAAGCAGACCGGCCACGACGGCACCATGGATGCCAACAGAGAGCAACGTCGGCCACGGAAACCGGCGGGGTAAATCAAGGGTCATTGCAGTCATAGTCGTTACAGTTGAAAAATGAGAACTCGATTTTAAATGCAAATAGCAATCATATTCAATAAGACATCTTATCTTCGGTCAACTTTATCCCGCAGTTGGCCAAAAAACCCGCGACTCTTCACGTCTTTTTACGCGTAAAAAACTTTGCATTGCAGTCGCTGACGCTTTGCCTTACCGTAATTCGCAAACTATTTAAACAGGAGTTCCGCCCGTGCTTTACGTCATTTATGCTCAGGATATTGCCGACTCTCTTGAAAAACGTCTTTCGGTCCGCCCCGCTCATCTGGCTCGTTTGCAGCTGCTACATGATGAAGGCCGTCTGCTAACCGCCGGGCCAATGCCCGCCGTCGACAGTAACGATCCCGGTGCCGCAGGTTTTAGTGGTTCAACGGTCATTGCAGAATTTGAATCGCTGGAAGCCGCCCAGTCCTGGGCGCAGGACGATCCCTATGTCGCGGCTGGCGTGTACCAGCAGGTTTCGGTAAAACCGTATAAAAAGGTTTTCTAGCTCAAATAAAAACACTGTAAATTCAATAGACTATGGTTTTAATATAAAGAAAATCAAAATATAAGGGCGCAATGAAGTACACAATGTTTGTGCCCTTGTAATTTTTAGCTCGCATTAACTACCTGCCGGAAATTTCTTGTACAGTGTCGAAACGCCAGCATCGAAAATGATTGCTACCTGCTTTCTGTCCATTCCGCCTTCTATCAGTCTCCCCATCTGCGCCCACTCATCCTGGCTGAACTTTGGCCGTCGACCACCAACCCTACCCTCTGCACGTGCAGCTGCTAAACCAGCCCTGGTACGTTCAACGATCAGTTCTCTTTCCATCTCGGCCAGTGCACCCATGACGTGAAAGAAAAATCTACCCATCGGCGTACTGGTGTCGATACTGTCCGTCAGGCTGCGAAAGTTAATCCCGCGCTCCCGTAGCTCCTCTACCAGCACCACCAGGTGCCGCATACTGCGACCGAGGCGGTCAAGCTTCCAGACAACCAGCGTGTCGCCCTCGCCTAACGTCTTGAGCACCCGCTTAAGCCCCGGTCTGTCCGAGGTTCTTCCACTGATCTTATCCTCGAAAATCAGTTCACATCCTGCGCACTCAAGCGCATTTCGTTGTAATGCGGTGTTCTGGTCATTTGTTGACACTCTGACATAGCCAATTAACACGAATTTCCCTCCCGCAAAAAGCCGGGATCATGCCATCCGAATGGAAATTATGCATTTTCTTAAAGGTTGGTTTGGG
>NZ_LXEU01000045.1 GCF_001654985.1 Kluyvera georgiana ATCC 51603 | reverse complement strand
AGGATTGCCAGCAACCTTCGGCAATGCCGCTTCAAAGAACGTAGGCACAACTGCTGGAACTGTCGCTGCAGGTGACGACTCACGTATCGTTAGCGCAGTACAGCCATCTAACCCTGCACTCTGCACGGCCTGGGTGAATTTCAACGGCATTACTCCAGTCACGATTAAAAGTGCGTACAACGTGAGTTCGGTAACTAGATTGAGTACAGGGAAATATCAAATTAACTTCACCAATCCGATGGCAAATAACAACTATGCGCCTAGTCTCTCTTTTGGGGACGGTGCTACTACAGGCAGCGCATCTCCCGTAGTGATGATGTCCACTACCACTACCTCAGGAGACCCACTAAAAACAGTCAATAACATGACTATGTACATTAGAACTAACGCCGGTGTTTATGACAGCTCCGAAGTTAATGCCATATTTTTTGGAGGTATGTAATGCAAGTCATCGTTTTTGAATTAGATGGATCTGCCGCCATTATGGCGGCAGCGCCCAACATCAGCCTGACGATTCTACAAATCGGGCAAAAGGATGTTCCTGATGGTCTTCCATTCTGGATCGTAGACGCATCAATCATTACTGATGATTACGTTATCGAACCCGAGGTATTGGGTGAACCATCGGGGTACGGTGGGACTTATCAGCCTACACCGCTGGAGGTGTAGGCCAAGTAACGTTATCAGGGAAGCCAGCCTGTTGCGTTATATCTCGCAACTGCTGGCGATACTCCAGCCAGGCGACTCTGTCGCCTGGTGAATCTGGCAACGCACGCCAGTCGCATTCTGTTAGCAGTTGGTCGCGCAGCAGCCTTACCTGATCGGCAATCACTGTCTTTCGTTTATCTTGGTTAATCTTAATCACTCGTGTTCCTCCTCCGATTTTTCAACATACGTCCCACCAACTCCGGCAGGTTCGCCCAACGCTGCGACATCAAGTTCCCACGACTCAGTTGGCTCATCCAGTGGCAGTTCTGATGGGTCAACAATCCAGAATTGAATCCCAGCTGGCACATCCCTCTGACCGGTTTCCAGCAGCGTTAGTCCGTTATCGATCCCTTTGGTGAGAGTGCACACGCCACTGTCCATTTCGAAAATGATAATCATGGTTTAGCTCCAAATACGGCAAAACTTAATTCTGATGCATCTCTCAATCGATAATCAGCACCGTAATCAGCTGGGCACGACAGCGTGAATGAACTCGTTGTTTGATTTGTCACATTTAGATCATGCCCGCGATAAGCTAAAGAATCAGTGCTGTCAAACGGTATGAATCGTCCCATGACAGCGTAATTTATTGACGAATACGGCTTTGATAAATTCACCGTATATGTGCCTAGTGCAGTTCGAACAATGCTGCTGATGCCGAGAGAGTCGCCGATAGTGACTGTTGTGATACCGCTCAGGACAGCCCACTCGTTTGCCATCTGCTTATCAACCCCCTTCGGAACGCCGAGGTTTGTGCGCGATACAGCTTTGTCTGGCAGGTCGCTCAGGTTGTTCGTTTTGATGAGCGCGTTTACAAGGTTT
>NZ_LXEU01000044.1 GCF_001654985.1 Kluyvera georgiana ATCC 51603 | reverse complement strand
CCCAAACCAAGGTTTGTGAGAGCCGTAGAGATCGCCGCTGCACCATCTGATTTGATATCGGCAAATGGGTTTGTACGGCTCAGTGTCAGTTTTTGAATGGCCTTTAAAACCTGAGTCATATCGTTAATGTCGAGCGTCAAACCTGCTGACTCTACGATATGCGCTAACTCTTCCTGCATGGCGTTAAACGCTGCTGCCCGCAGCCTCGTTGCGGCAATACCACCAGCAACACTTCCATCAGTATATTTGCCATCCTGCGTTGCAGTGGCTTCGACTTGCCCGATTCGGAGCATAGTTAATCCTCACTTAGTGTTAAGCGATAAAATCAGAGGGGGAAATATCAGTTATGAATAATTGAAAATGATGTTCAGATGGGATGGGGCAATTTTGTTGATTGAACACTCCAGTTGTTTATTGCCCCACGATGCGAGCGGATCGCCGCAGTAGGACGCGCCAGCAAGCGAATACTTGATTGTTGTTTGTGGCGCATTTATCCGCCAGGTAAATGGCCACTCGTCACCGTTAAGCGCATCACCGCATACTGACATGCCACTCATAGCGGGGCGGAACTGTGTGATAGTGATGGTATAACCAAGAGCTGCGGCCACCCGGATGTAGTAATCGCGGTTCAGACCGCCGGTGCTGATTAACTTTGCTACCACGGCGCGCTGGCGATCGCTGACGCCACCGGACTCACCAATCGCGCAATCATCTGGCAGCCCCAGAGAGCTTTCCCATTCTGGCAACATTACCGTCGCTGTAGGCGGAAAAGCGCCAGTAATCAGGCTTTGCGCATCGCTGTCAGAACGCTGAAACGAGCTACCCAGTGCCCGTAATACCGCAGCCTGTACCGTTCTTTGCGACCGGGGCCA
Source organism: Kluyvera georgiana ATCC 51603 (assembly GCF_001654985.1). Lineage (GTDB taxonomy): Bacteria > Pseudomonadota > Gammaproteobacteria > Enterobacterales > Enterobacteriaceae > Kluyvera > Kluyvera georgiana. The sequence goes on along the minus strand of NZ_LXEU01000044.1, from coordinate 55,968 downwards.
TGCCCTGCCCGTCGGTAGCAGCGCACCAAGCGCACCGGCATAATCATTTTTTGAAAAGAGGCTCATACAAAATTCACCCCGCCAAGCACCGGAATTTCGCCAACAGCAAAGGTGATATTGGCCATCGGAGAGTTAAGGATATAGCCCGTCGTGCCACTAACACCGCCGATACTCCCGTTAATATCAGAGAGGTAAACTTTCCCGGAACCATCAGGGTTAGCCTCATCAAAAAACAGCGCCGTCAGCGCGTCTTTTATACCCTGAACTGTGGTGCTGTCGGCATTTTTGATACCAGAGATTTCAATATTGATGACTTTCTTGATCGGGGAACATACGAAAACAATGGCAGTGTCTGTCTGCTGCGGATAGATGTGGTCGGCGACAGCGAGCTGGTCTCCGGTGGCTTTAACAGCCCCCCAGTCCTCAAGTTGGGATATTCCATCGGTACCGACCGGAAACCCACCATTGTCATTCCGATCACACATGATATACACGCCAACGGTCCCGGCCCCGTTCAGACGCCGCTTTACCCACGCGCGGGTGACGCCCGAAACCTCAAGCGCCCATTTTTTATAATCGGCGTCGCTTCCACCCTGAGGCGGATTCTGCCATGCCAGCAAGCCACGACTGCGAAAGTCCTCTTCCGTTTCAATATCGGCTCCGCCGGTCGCCGCGGACAGTAACGTTACCTGTGGATCCACGCCAGCAATATTCGCGTCCAGGGTCATTATGGTCCCGGCATCAGCGTTACCGCGCGCGCCTCCACCCGTTACATCACTGGTAATATCCGGCAGGATGGCCGTCACCGCGACGATACCAAATCCATCTGCCTGAATTTTAAGATCTGCATCCGTCCGATACTGGTATCCGTCCCCGCGGTTAATGATCGAGCCAACAGGGATAATACTGTCAGCACTGCCACTAGCCTGTACCGCAGGCGACTTCGCCGCTGCTGCTGGTTTTCTGAATACCTGCTTAAGGGCCATCCACCCGGCGAGATACTCATCGGTAGAGGTAAACGGGTTTGTCTGCAGGGCAATATAGTCAAGGTAGGCGTAATGCAAATGCCCCATCCCCGCATCCATGTCAGCCAGTACCTTCAGGTTCGCGAACCGCAGGAGCGCACCAACATCCTCAAGCTCCGCCTGCATAAATTTCCGGTTTCCGTCGCGGAGTTCGCTCAGCGTCGGTCGTTTAAACGGCATATTAACGTTGCTCCCATATCCAGTAAAACCTGAATTCCTGCCAGTCCTTCCCCGGTGCCTGATAGCGGATAATGAGATTGAGCCGGTCAGGCAGGACGATCCTGGCAACAGGAATAACCTCGCTGACAACGCCATCAACCTTTAACCAGTTGAGCGCTTCACTCGAGTATTCCTCCGCTTTTTTTGCTACATCCGGGGTCAGTTTTTTCCGCCGTAGCAGCCACAGCCGGGATCCCAGTTGGGATTCCTCCCCGGAATCCCCCCACCAGCCGCGGCGATCGCTATCCTCATAATCATCGTCAGCGCGCGCCAGCCTGTCAGTAAACAGGCTGTCCAGTATTGCAGTCTGTAAATCGTTCCCCGTGGTGAGTTCGCCCAGCCCTTTCTGCCAGTCAGCAAACATCTCATCCACATTCCAGAATGAAGCGATGTCACTCATGTCACCTGATCCTCTGTTTTTTGGCTGCGGATATTGTCATTGCCACTCTGGGCATTTTTAACCACATGATCATGGTCATTATGTGCATCCCGCAGCTCTTTCAGTGTTCGGGTATTGGTTTCACAGTTATCAACAATGTCACCCGTGCACCTCAGGATCGGGGTATTTGCAAGAATCCCCTGGCTGGCATTGATGGTCACGTTAGTGGCGTTATTGACCTCAACATTCTGGCCCTTTGCATCCAGGAAGATCCCCTTCTCCGTCAGGAGAATATTAAGACCCCACTGGTTATACATGACCGTTTCGCCCGCTTTCAGGCCTGTATGACGAAACCCCTGATGGTTGGACGCAATTACCACCGCGCTGGAACGATCACCGCCAATAAAAGCCAGAACCACGTCAGTCCCTGACGGCAGGCCGGATGAAAAACCAAATTCAGCCATCCGCGGTGCGCTGGCCACCTCCAGCGGAGTCTGGTACTGGATTGACTGCACCACCCCACCATCTTTCATAGCCGTGATCCGGCCAATCCCCAGCATGCCGGCGATCCTAGTCGCTGCATGTTTAAATAGTTGCTTCATGTATTGAATCCCGCCAGGTTCTGGTAGAAGGCATATGGCTGAACGGCGAATGCTTCAGGCGGCATCAGCGTCATGCGTGCATGGGTGCCGTAGTCATCGCGCATATAGGTGACTTCTGCCAGTAGCAATTCAGTCTTCGGCAACCGTAAGGTGGGAAGATCAACGGGGATCAATGTGTTTGGTTCCCACAGTTTCCCGTCTTTATCCCTCCAGGAATCGATGGTTACCGAGAGCTGTTTTGAACGCCCGTACCGCCGGTTCATTTCCCAGTCGATCGCACTTTGTGCCTGTTGAGTAGCCATCAGGGTACTTTCCACAATCGATATATGTTTTCGGTACCGCATGCGGGCGGCCTCCGGATCTCTCGCCGTTGCCAGAGTCACAGCGTCATAGGCCGTATCAGGCGAATACCCTGCAATTGGAGAAACGCTCATTGATACACCGACATAGTCTGAAAACCTGTCGGCCATCGATTTGCGGTAGTACGCCTGTTCGACATTTACCCCTTCGGCTATTCCGCTCGCTGCACGGCGTGTTCCCACCCGGGTCAGTAACAGGTTTCCATCGGGCTGATCGTAGTAAAGCAGAGCAGACCATCTGGCCACCCGATCGATGACTTCTTGCGGAGACTCACCCCAGTTCAGAGTGAACTGGGGAACCTTCACAAGTTCATCAACATCCGTGGTTACGGTGATGCCGTAGTAGGATGCCAGGCGAGAAGCAATTTCAAGCGCATTACTGGCATTAATGACGTTGTTAGGCCACTCGGCTGAGCAATCCACCAGGTCCTGACATTTGCTCCTGCCCGTGGCGCGGACCTCATGGCGGGAACGCGATAGTGCGGGCTCCCAGTCATCCACATATCCCGTCAGCGTCAGATCATCTCCGATACGAACTTCACAGGACATGCCCTCTTCAACGAGCTGACGATCTTCGTTGCCAGGGAAGTAATCCATCAGCCCAAGATCGAAATCAGAGGGAAAACGCTCAATCCCCCGCGTTACCCGGACAGAATCCCAGCCCTCAATGATTTTGCCGTCGACCGTCAGAGAAACAACATCCAGATCGCTGTCTGCATTCATTGCCTCAGTACCTTCATGGTTGTCGGCATAAACGCCGGATGGGGTACGCGCGCTTCCTGTACCAGTTCATCTGCACGGGTGGCATCCTGGTATAATCGGTTTGCCAGCGTCAGCGCCGGAAGCGGCTGAGCGGTAGTAACCTGAATAAGCTCGCTCAGACCAGAAGCACGCTCACTCATCGTGGAAAGGAATGCCGATCTGACGGCGAGAAGCGCGTTATACATATCATCGTCAGCGCGGTCTCCAGCCAGAACCAGCGCCGTATCCAGTTGCACAGAAACTCGTTGAGTTAACTCTTCTGCCTCGTCTGTACTGGCAGGTCTGGAGTCCGCAGCGGCACTGGTCATGGCACCAGTACACAGCACAACAATCAGCGTGTTCATGGTCGCCGAAATCGCTTTGCTGCTGTCGGACTGCTGGTACTCCGTGCTGATTGAATTAGCCAGTTTTTCCAGCGCAGTGATTCGGTCATTAACGCTGCCGGCGCTGTTAAGAATTGCGTTTACCACGTCGGCGACGCCCTGGACAAACTCATCAGGCGTGTTGGAGCGGCTAAGCTGGCTCGACATGTTGGTAACATTTTTCCGGTCCATTACCGACTGGGCTGTTACCTTGTCAGCCAGTGCTCTCTCATCATCCACATCAGCAACTGACGATTTGCCAGCAACAGCAGAGGAACTACCGCCCACAGAGCCTTTACTGTAACGTCCGTACCGGGTATTCCCGAACGTGGAGTTCAGGACATTGCTGAGATTCGTGACCTGACTGATGGTGCTGTCAACCATGTTAGTCCAGAACGTGACCGTGCCTCTGATGGTGTTTATAGCCTGTGTGACACCGCGGATTTCACTCTTAACTCTGGCAATCGTGCTCAGCACAGCAGTGCTGACCAGTTTCAGATAGTTGGTTTTCACCGTGGCGCCTGCAACGGTACTGCCCGTGACAGCAAACACTTTAAGCCCTGATTCAATTGCCATCAGGGTAAATTCAAATACTCGCCCGTTCTCCATCGAACCGGAAATACGCAAACCATTCTCAGGGATGGAAACCGTTAATTCGCCCAGTGTCGGATGGACGAGCGTACCGCTACCTTTTTGTTCACAGGCTTCAATTAATGACTGGCGCTGTGTGATGGCATCGCCGCCACCATAAACCTGGCTGTTCTGAATCAAAAAACCGCGAATAACAAATCGCCTTGTTGCTCGACCGATATCCTCTATCCAGGCTGTATCACGGTAGGGATATTCATGTACCGCCTGGCGTCGGCCGTGGCTTCCTTCCTCAGCAACAATTGCAAATGGCACTCCTCTGAATGAGCTGGGCCTTAACTGCCCCTGCCAGTCATCGCTGGCATCACCGCCCATCAGGGATGTTATTGCATTCTGGATAATTGGCATCTCACCTCCGGAAATAAAAAAACCGCCATATCGGCGGTTTTTTTACTTATTTATGTCACATTGCTGAATTTAGTTCCGATAGTTTTTTCTTCATCGAGTCAGTGTCTGATGCAGGGAATGAAATAAATTTAGTATCGGAGAGATAAATATCTAATGGTGCACCTGTAAACACTAATCCATTAAAATATTTCTTTCCCTCTTCTGTTTTTGGTTGGATTATCCCGCTACTCTGCCCAAGGCAAATAGATATCATTTTTACATATTTCCCTGCGATTTTTGCTGGAGAAATATCTCTTATTTTGGGGTTGCTGTATTCATGTATACCATAGCACGAAGATTCAGCATCGGTGTTTGGTCGAAAATCAAGAATTGACACCTGACCAGTTGACGAGTTTGTAACAGCGAGAGCAAACTCAAAAGCATCCATACCTCTGCTATCCTGCTTCAGTGTTGGTATGCCATTGGGATACACCCACTTGGCTAAACTCTGCGACTGAGCAGCATAAGGTATAATTAAAAGAGATAGAGACAAGTAAGCTGTAATCTTTTTCATAGAAATATCCAAGCGCTGTGTTGAATTAAAATCTTACATTCACACCTTATACCATCATCTTTTAATAAGCCATGGGTAACGTTATCCGTCCGCCATTCTGGGTATTGAACTCCTTCCTGCCACCTTTGCCGTCGACCAGGGTGATTTCAAGCTTCATCTTCTGATCTTCAACAGCGCTTTTAAATGAGCTGGTAAGCTTATCGGCAAAAGCCTGATTTTGGTCTGCGTTAGGCTGGGTGGGCTGGATAATCCCAGTGCCTGTAGATTTATTATTAACCTCACTATCTGGGTAAGCCGAATCATCACTAGGTTGAACAGGTAGGTTGATACCGATACCTGCTGATTGCTCATTGGCTTGGTTTTCTGGGATAGCATCGCGGGTTAGTGGTTCTTCATTAATTATTTTCTGATAGTGTCCAAGAACCGCCCCAGGATAAGCCTGGTTCTGCGGCCCCCAGCGGCTAGTATCATACCCCCCGTTGTAATAACGAAGCGCCAGCGGAATATTACCGCCTGAGCTTTTCAGGTTTTCAGCCATGATTTTTGCCCCGGCCATAATGTTCTGACGTGGGTCAGTCCAGTCTGTAACCCCAGTCGAATTAAAATTTGACGGCATAATTTGCATCAATCCTTTCGCGCCTGCTCTACTGATAGCTTGAGAATTTCCACCAGATTCTTGAGTCATAATGGCTTTCAGCAGACGGGGATCAACACCGTATTGCAGGCCAGCTTCATTCAGTAAGTCATCATACTGGCCATTCTGGCGGTAAGGCACATATTTGCTCCCGGCAGTCCGTGGGGCTGTTACTGCAGCCATGTCATTTTGTAACTGAATCGCAGAATCTGCCGCGCGGTAATTTGCATCGTACCGCTTTCTTACAGCATCAGTCATGAAACCCGCGTCAACCTGTCCACGTTCACTACGGGGCAAACTGTTATATAGCGTCTTATCATTCTGAATTCGTCGTAACTTTGCAGCATCATCGCTGTTGATAAAACCGAGAGCATGAGACAGGCCGGTAAAGTCACCGTTAGTAAACAGATCAGTAACACCTTCGAGGCCGTCTTTGACCGAACCATCCGAGAGAATGGTCTTGAGTGCCTTGTTTTTTGAACGTTGCCACAGCCCATCCCAGGATGCGCTGAGCTCATTCATTGTGCCGTTCACTTCACTCAACTGCTGGTTCAGCGCCGGATCCACAGTCAGACCAAATTCATCCGATTTTGCCAGCAGCTTTTTCATACGCTCGCCTTCACGCATTAGCGCCAGCAATTCGGGTGTCAGCCCAAGTGCATCGGCTGTGGATTTCTGCTGTTCAGGTCTCAGGGTTGGGAAAATTTTTGCAATAGACTCCAGTGTTTTAAGGGTATTTACTGACCCATCGCTGTTTTTTTGGATTTGCGCACCAATTTGCGCCATCGCGGCCATAACCCCCTCGTTTTTACCGCTGGCAGCCTCATTGAATGCTTTGAAAATACCCTCTATTGATGCATTAGCGCTCTCGCTGTCTGCTCCAAGAATACGCATAGCCCCGGAAAGTCGGGTAAAATCGTCAACGCGCATCCCCGCATTTTTTGCCGAGACATCGAGGTTATAGGCCTGACGGGATGCCTCCCGAAAACCATAAGCGACCTGTTTCAGCCCGTATCCGGCAGCACCAACCAGCCCCAGTGTACCCATCTTGCCCGCGAGCTCCCCCACCATTTTCAGCGGGGGAACCATATCGCCGATGTACTGCACGTTATCCCGCGCGCTCTTCGACATATTTTCAAGACGCGAAATAAAACCATTCAGTCCGTCGGCTGTTTCCTGGCCGCCTAACTTGAGCCCTTCTTTGGTTTTATCTAGCTTCGGCTCCAGGTCACGGACAGCCTCATTAATGCGGTCAATAGCCTCGCTAACCTGGTCGCTGGCCACCAGCTCAAAATCAAAAGAATTACTCATCGTCGTCAGGTTTCCTAAGCTTGTTTATCCGGGATGCCTGCGCCACCCACCATTTCAGCCGGGCGCGGGTCATTCCCCACGCCCTGTCCTCAGACCAGCGGAAATAGAAGGTGACGTCAGCGGCCATTTCCTGCCAGGTTGTCAGGGCTTCCAGGTCAAAAAACTGAGCAGATACTCCTCACACTTACGGAAGTCGAGAAAATCCATCGGCTGCAGCACGCTTTCACGCGTACCGGAAACCAGCGCAATAAGCAGGCGCATCGCCGCAAGCGTCGTTGACGCAGCCTGTTTCTCATAAAACTGCTCCGCCTGGCTTAGCGTTGGCGCTTTCAGCTCCAGTTGCGTATAGGTGGTCTTCTCCGCGGCATCATCCAGCGCTACGGTTAAGGGAATAATTTTGACGCGTTCAATCTCAGCCATCTTAGTTCTCCGTTACGTCGCGGCCTTCCCAGCGAACATCAAATACTGCATCTTCGCTTTCCACTTCCTGGACGTTGACCGTCCAGAGTGAACGGCCAATAATAGTTTTCCCGTTAGCCAGCTCGGCGATCACGTTGACGTTCGTCTGCTGGTTAAAGCCCTGCACATTCGTTCCGCCACTGTCACGCAGTCGGGCAGAAATGTATGGCGCCACAGGTTTTTCCTTATATCCGTGCACACCATCCATCCCTGTCAGGGTGGTACGGTTTACGGTGGCAGCCTGGTATTTAAACGAGCCCTCCACCATTACCGTCACACCGTTAACAGTGACATAGGCGGTTCCCGCCAGGCGGTTAGTAGTATCACCTGCCATCGTTTAAGCTCCTGTTGATTCAGCCCGAGTGCGGAACTGATTGAGCAGCGCGAAAATGCGCAACTGGTTCATGAGGGTTCCCGGCCACAGCACATCGACGCGGTTCGGATTTTTGGCGTTCTGCTCGACGATGATATTTTTTGCGAATGCCTCCGCATCCTGCGCATAACCGTTCCATACCAGAGTCTGGTACTCGGCAATCTGATCGGCCTTGATAATGTTTGGCGTGACGATCGCCGCGCCAGGTGCAAATCGGGTCCCGTCCGCAGCAAGCTTCATACGGCCAAACTTGCTGGTCACCGCTGTTCGCAGGTAGCGGGTCACAAACATCAGGCTGAACAGCGTCTCCACTTCCAGATAACTATCATCTGCATCGCCATAGCTGTTTTTCTGGTAGGTGGTGATCAGGTTTTCAATGCGCACCGTGCCATCGTCATCGACCGTAAATGTCGAAATGCCGCTGTACAGCAGATTGTTACGCTCGGTCAGCTCAAAGCGATCCTGCAGTTCTGGCGCAAGCACCCCCTGAACAGCGAGCGACTGTAGCGGGCGGCCGGGGTCATTACGCAGACTCACCGCAGCTGCGCCGGTGTAAGCTGCAGACCATGCCCAGGAAGGGGACGGCGATTTATTTACGCCCAGCAGGGTCTCATGCTGGTTATTGCGCAGCTCACCTTTGGTACCGAGCTGGGCGTAAGTCCCGGTGGTGGTACCAAAGGAATGGCCATAAAGCTGCTTGTCCCATGCCCAGCGACCGCCAGTGTCTGACAGGAACTCCTTCATCACATTCAACGAGGTTGTATCGTCGTAAGGGTTGATGATGAAATCGAATGTCCGATCCTGCAGGTTTGCCAGCGCGCCGGTAATATCCGGAGCCCCGACTCCGTTAGACATAGCAGTAATCGTCAGTTCCAGGCCTGCAGGTGTGGACTCGCCTCCAGGTAAGCCGAGGAAGTTCAGGCGAATGTCGATCCCATTACCCGTAGCACCAAGATTCTTCGCGGTCAGGGTTACGGTATCCGTAGTCGCACTGGCGGTTACAGGTAGCGTGGTTTTTGCGTTAATCGCCGCGGCCAGAGAGGTGGCGATCGCTGCCACCGTATCTGTTGCTACAACGGTCAACTGAATGCGCTCACCAGCAATATAAAGGGAGATCACTCCGGTTGCCGTCGGTGCGCTGCTCACTTTAATGGTGCCGGTTGCAGCCACCATGGAATCGGAGTCTTCCTCCAGCGGCAGGATCCAGACTTCGGCTGCGGTATCATTTTTCTGATACGCCGCCATCATGGCCTGCAGAATTCCCCCTTTTCCTGTCAGCTCACCGACGGTATCCGAAGAGGAAACTCGCTGCGGAATACCAGGCAGGGTTGAGCCGGTACTGAGCATCCCACCGATAAGCAGGGTGCGCTGCGTGGCAGTGGCGTTATTCGCCATTGAGTTATCAAACTCAACGAAGAAAAGCCCTACCCGCAGGTTATCGGGAACACGAGCGAAAGGTACGGTCATTCATTTTCTCCCGCTTTTTTAGGTAATGATTGTTTCTCTGGCGCGCCCTCATCCTTTTTAGAGAGGATCACGTCCCCATCGCTCAGACGGCGACGCCAGAAAATATTGTCAGGTACTTCAGCACCCTCTTTAGGCAATGGGATGCCCTTGACGGGGCAGCGAACGCTGAGCCCGTTGTTCGGCTTAACAAACATGGATTACTCCTGAAGATTGAGGCTGATACCCGGTTTAACTGTGCCGTCTGGCATGTCGACCGCAATATCCATGCCCTCAAGGGGAACCGACTGGACAGGATAAAAATCTTCCGGCCCCTGGTAATGCTCTATGTCGATCTCGAAAAGAAGCTGCCCCATATGGGCCTCTCCTTCTGAATCAACATTGATGGTTGAACGAACTTCCGCGTATTTCTGAATATTCCGCGTCAGTTCGTAGCTGTTGATCACCGCGCGCTCCACCTGCTCGCGAAGGCTTTCAAGCGCCAGCTCTGCCCGCATGGCTCCATCATCCACTGTATCGCCGTCATACTCCTGAACGCGCCCAGTGATCCTGACAGTGGTGAGGGTGGTAAAAGCAGGGGTATTACGCCCCTGTGATTTTTTCTGTTCAAAAGGCGTCTGAACCAACAACACAGGATACATATCTGGTGAAGTTGACCAGTCGCGTGGAGAGAATACGCGGTCGCCCGCGCTGGTTGTCCCGGTTAGTGCAGTGACAACCATTTGCCGAATCGCTGCTGAATTCATCGCGGTTTTACCACATTGAGGACAAGACGAGATCCGCCATGACTGTCGGGTTCGACGTTTGACACAACAAATAACTGATTGATGATGTGACCACCGACCGTCTTTATAAATACCCGGTCAGATACAGCAGGTTGCGATTTACCCAGCTTGCGAAATTCAGCATCGCGTACACCCAACATCGGGCTGGAGGTGTTAATTTCTGAATCGCCATCAAGGTTTTCAGCAACCTGCGCATAACCACGGTCAAAAATCCCGTTAATTGTAAAAGGAGTACCGTTACGTGGACGGTACTCGTGCTCATCGCCAAAGACATCATGCAGCGGACTCAGAAGATGAGAATCCCAGTCCACGCCCATGTCATTACCCTGTCGTAACTGAAACTGATGGCTGAGAAGCAAGAACTCGCTTACGAAGCACATCAACATCAGCAATAACGCCGGACTGCAGAAGACGCTCAGCATCTTTGCCGGTTACAGGGATGCGCATATTTTCGCGGTACATCTCCCCGTCATGACGAATGCAATTCCCTTTCAACACCACATACTCCTGCGATTCAGTGTCTCCGGATTTTTCGTCACCACCATCGTCATCAACAGACAATTCGGCATCATCTGTTTTGCTCAAAGGCTGTTTTTCCTGGGTGTTATCGCCAGCATTCAGGTCGTCAACGCTCAGGCCGTCTTTGGCAGATCCTTCTGCATTCAGATCATCAGCCAGCCCGGTATTAGGTTGTTTTGCCATATCAGACCACCGTTGCGCAGAGGGATGCATTTACCCGGCTCGGAATAACCAGCGGGGAGGATTGCATCAGGATAAGACGCTGGGCTGGATCTTCTTTCACCCAGGATTTTGGCGCATAAGCCAGCGGACCGTAGTTGAAAGCCGGGTCCAGGATAACGCCAAAGGCGCGGGTACCCATCAGATCGGCACCACTCATAATGACAGCGCCATCGGGGATCATAGGCTTCTCGACGTTATCCAGCGGGTCAATAAACCAGTCGTTATATAACCAGAGGTCAAAGTTACCCCAGCGCCCTTTATAAATTGCGCCCTTCATTACCTGTGGGCCGGCGTTAATCTGGTTACCAAACGGGCTCAGCGCCGGGAATGTAATGGCGTTATCCTTGATGGTGGTATCCAGTCGGAATGCACGCCATGACTTATTCGTAAAGACCAGATCCGTGGCGACAGAGCCGGACTCTTTCAGGAAAGTAGTCTGCCAGATTTCAATGTCATCTGATGGCTGGGTATTGGTAGCGCCAGCTGCAACGGTCAGTGGCCATTTATCCGAGCCGCTAAGAGTGATGGTCAGATCCGAAGCACGCCCGAAATCCACCACCTGAGTTTCATAGCCCTCCCCGGCGACGGTTACGGTCCCAGACACCAGCGCACTCGCCGCCATCCATTCCAGACGACGGTTGATCATGTCAATCTGGTCAGTCATTTCAAACTGAAGGTTCAGCATTTCGCGCTCGGCAGCGGTATATTCCCCGCCAATACGCTCACCAATCTGGCGGCGGATAGGTTTGCGCAGGTCCGGCGCGCGCTTATCTTTGATGTATGCCGGTTTGAAGGTATTGGTCTGGTATTTACGGGATTCGACCAGCTTACCTTCCACCAGCGGGGAGACGAACGGCGCCATACGACGCAGGCCGACATCAACATCAATCGCCACTTCTTCAGTCTCGTAAGTTACGACATTCGGGAAGAAGCGATCGAGCAGCCAGTTCTGACTGGTTTTCAGGTTAGGAACAACCTGCACCAGCACGCTGGTATCAAAAATATTTTCCATATTCAGTCTCTTGATAGTGCCAGCCGCAGCTGGCAAAAAATTTAAACGAGCCAGCCCCTGCCGGTTAAAGCATTCGTCAGGAGAGCCGTGGGGGAAATCAGGAGGTGGTTACAGGTGCCTGGTCACTGTCTTTCAGGAAGATAGCCAGCGGTCGGAGCGCTTTTTTCAGGTCAGCGGTCGTCCAGGAGTTATCAAAAATAATTCGGTGCTGGTTGAATTCCCCCATCAGATACAGGCCGCCGTTCTGATCGAAAGACGATGCATCAACATCATCAACCAGAATAGCAACGGGTAACTGACTGCCATCTTCAGCCGTTTTCACACATTGCGTGTATTTCCCGCTGGCAGCCACCAGGCCCAGGACAGTACCACGCTTAAAGGCACCGCCCGTAATGATCCCGGTGTCAGTCACCAGCTGGAGCGTGCCAGCGACAAGCTGATCCGGAACAAACAGCGCGCTCTTCATGCCAGGCGCAAACGCATTCTGACCAAACTGATCCATTATTTCTCTCCTCTTGTGGAGTTGTAGAGGCCGGTCATTTTACTTACCAGCGCAGACTTTCCGGTCTCTTTCTGTCCGCTATCCGGATTAAGCCGGACCTGGTGGCTTTCCTGCATACGCTGATCGAGAGAGCGTTTACGGGATGGCTGAGATGCGGCTGCGGCCGGAGCCGAAGAGGCTAGGACATTAATTGCTGCCGCAGAACTCATCCCGGTATTGAAAGCCAGTGACGCGGCCAGTGAAGGATTCGCAGCTGCATGCTTACTGCCGAAAATACGGGCGCAGCGTTTACGCTCAGCAGCGCGTGCATTTTTTACCGCCTTACTCTCTTTGCGATCGTCGTCGCCGTCGTCTTCAGAATCATCATCTTCTGACGCATCCGGATCATCGCAGTCATCTTCAGCATCATCGTCGCGTTCGTCTTCTTCCGCGTCGTCGTCGCGCTCATCATCATCGGCATCATCTTCGCGCTCATCCTCTTCCGCGCGACGGGCTTTCGCTTTTTTGGCTTTTTTATCCTCTTCTTCCTCAGAAGCGGAAGGGCCAAGACCAATGAGGTGAGCAAAACTAAACGTCTTTTTCTTTGCCATTTCAGGCTCCTGTTTTTTCAAGTAAGTTTTTGAACGCAGCGTCAGGAGGACACACCTCATCAGCCAGTCCAATTTCAACGCCATCAGCAGCCATAAAACAGGCGGCCTGGGTACTTTTTATAACCTTTGCGCTAATCCCCCGGTTTCTGGCAACAGTGTTCACAAACAATTCGCCCATGGTGTTAATGTCCTGCTGGATGGCGGCCAGCGCTTCATCTGACAACTCTCTCAGCGGCGAACCTTCAGCCTTGCGGGATCCATAGGTGATGATCGTAACTTTAAGACCGTCATCTTTAATCCGCTGCGTCCAGTCAAGGTGCATGGTGATCACACCCACAGAACCCACTCCGCCGGTGCGCGGAACAGAAATCCGGTCCGCTGCACTGGCAATGGCATACGCAGCGGAATAAGCGCTTTCCGTCAGAATGGCATGGATAGGCTTTTTCCCCCGGGAGCCGTAAATGACATCAACCAGATCGAAGCATCCAGCGACCTCGCCGCCGGGTGAGTCGATATCCAGGCAAATGCCCGAAATGTCGGGATCTTCCATCGCAGTAAGAAACGCCTGACGAATGCCGTCATACCCTGTCATTCCACTGTACGGACGCAGACTGCCCAGTTTTTGCACCAGCGTTCCGCATATCGGGATGACGGCGACACCCAGCACATTGTCATAACCCGGATCACTACGGGATTCACGTCCCCGGTTATCGTCATATCCGTACCAGTCATCCTCCATGGCAAGAGAAGATTCGATTTTACTGATACCAAATCGGTCCATTACGGATGCCATGATGACTTCGGCTTTACTCGGGTGCAGCGCCAGCGGGGTGTTAAATAATCGCTGGGCCAGATGGGGTAGATTCACTTTTCCTCCGGATCGGTAATGGTCTGGCTCGCAAACTGGTCAGCCTGTGCCCAGCTCGGAAGCGGTAATCCGCGTTTAAGACATGACTCAATTTCTCTCTGGCGCTGATCAAGCACTTCTTCCCAGTCTTCACCGACGTTTTCACCCACCTCAATCTCGAGGGTGGAAAGTCCGGCATCCAGACCAAGAATGGCGCCTTTTTTCTCTGCAACCGGATCCACCCAGCCGCGCCCTGGCCCCATCCAGCGCGCGCGAGAATACGCGGCTCTGGCGTCAACAAAATCAGGTGCGCCTGCGGGCAGGGGTAAATCCTCATTGTCGTGAACTTCTTCAACAAAGGCGGTGAGAATGGGCTGAGCGAAGCCGGTAGAAAAATCGTCCCGGCGGCGAGTCAGTGTTTTCCATGCCTCCAGCAACGAGGAGCGTGCAGAACTGTAGTTAACGTCAGACCAGTCCTGAGTGACCTGCTGTGGGGACAACCCTGTTCCTGAAGAAAAATTACGGAGAACAGCAGATTCGAAGACTTCAAAATTGCTGTAGGGCCGCGCCGCGTTAACCGTCGTGATTTTCTCACCAGGATAAAGAATGGGCATTCGGGCACCATTCTGAAGTGTCAGACGCCGATCGTTATGGAACTCAACACGCCCGTCCTGATAAGTGCCTAACTCCGACTCGTCATAGGTCTCGCCCAGGGCAGACTGAACCATCGCAGGGTCATAGGGTGACTCAATGTAAGCGGCAAAGATGGCATTAAGAATTGCTGCCTCAAGCTCACTCTGGTCATACTTCACCAGCATTTTCAGACGCTGAATAACCGGAGTCAGGATGCCGTTACCGCGGTGCTGCGCGCCACGCTCATGATCAAAATCGTGAACCACATGCGGGCGGCCCCAGTCAGTTTCACGCGGGATACGCTGCCACGTCATGGTTTTAGCCCCGCTCCACCAGTCACCGATATGGGCCTCCCTGATGTGGTAAGCAACCGGCGCACCGTCCGCATCAATTTCAACGCCACCACGGACATTTGGCATATCGAAATTCTGCTGAGGATTACTGAGGCGGTCAGGATCGACAATCTGTACCGTGGTGGCGTAACGCCCTCTTCCGGGACCAAGCCTGTCAGTTCTGTACTGGAGAATGGCCAGAGCATCCCCGTCAATAAGCTTATGACGAAATCCCAGGCGTAACATCTGCGACACGGTGAGTTTTCGTTCAACATCACAATACCGGCCAGGATCGTTACTCCAGGTCCGCCAGTGCCCGTCCAGTGCTTTTCCGTACTCTTCCGCCCAGGACGCATCAAACGCCTTGTTTCCGGTGATCATTCTGAGAACACGGTAATCGGGTTTCATGATGGGGCGGAAGTTGGCACCAACCGCATTATCCAGCAGACGTGTGACCGCACCGTTTGCCCAGCCGTCATTACGGACCAGATCGCGTGCGCGGGACACGATGCGATCCCGGTAAATGTTAATTTCATTGTCCGGGGACCACAGCGCGGGTTGCCAGTTCGCCAGTTGATCGCTGAAAGAGTCAGCTGCGTCATAAGGTACGCGGCTCCCCCCCACCAGCATAGAGGGACGCTGCTGTCGCAACGGCTGCCCATCAGAGCCCAGTATCTGTACTTTATTCATCAGAATCTAAACCTCGCTGGTTTCCGGGGACGAGAGATAATCCCCAGTTGCGCCTGCAGAAGTTGAATCAGGGCCAGCAGATCAGCCAGGGTGCTTTGCTGATAGGACACTGATCGTGTCCCGTCTCCCTGCGTATAGGAAAACGAAACACCGTGGCTCCCGGTTGCTAAATCAATGTACGCCTGCTGAGCTTTCGCAAGTGCATCTCTGAGCTGATCGTCAGTCATTGCGCCAGCAAGCAGGCTGGTGTTCCGGTTGAACATGATTTTCCTTATTTCGGCAGGAGTTGCGATATTCGCTTACGTTTGACCGGCGTTGGTTCTTCAATAACCGCACCCGGCAGCTCGTAATTGATTTTTTCTTCCTGTCCAACTGGCGCTGGCAGGAACTTATCCGGATCGGCTTCGAGGTTGGCGGCCCGGACGTTGAGTTTTAACCCCATATGTTTGAGACCGCACAGCGCGGCATAGCTGTAAACGAGGCAGTCAAGCGCCTCGTTAGCACGTCCTGGTATTGCTTCCCAGATACTGTACCTCTGCCCGGAAATGACTTTGTAAACCAGTCGCTCCGCCAGCAGCTGATTGAAGTACCCGAGATCGCGATCATCAGGGAAATGCATATAACCCGCAGCGGCGGCACCAGGTTTGGGTGGCTCAAGATGCAGGCGACCGCGTATCACGTCTTTTGCTGAGTTAACACCCAGAATGACAGGGCGGAAACTGGCTTTGCTTTTCGATGATGGTCGTTTGGTCGGCCAGACAGGATTGCGTTTGCCCCCCTGCGCAGACTCCCCCTTAATTGCCCAGACACGACGGCCAAGGCGCTCTTTGGCGAATTCGTATACCTTCTGCGTATGGTGGCCGCCGGAGTCCATGCACGTTGCCATGATATTCAGGCCGCGCCCGTCACCACGTCGCCAGATCTGTTTCAGGTATGCATCCAGTCGCTTCCAGGGTTCTTCCGTCTCAAGGTCACCATAAATAACGTCATGCGCGACCGACCACGATTCTTCATCTCTCCCCCAGCCGGTGATCGTAATTTCGAAGCGATCGTCCTGGGTATCAACTCCAGCCGTTAACAATGCCACTCCGTCCGGAACGACGGCCGGAAATATTTCCCGGCGCGCCAGCAGAACATCAACAGGGAGCTGTTTCCCATGGTTAGGCCGGTGCGGAAGCCCCATCTGGGTATTCCACCACGCCTGTTCCTTATCCGGATCGCCCTTCGCATCGATATATTTTTTCGCAATATCCGACGGCTTATCTTTTTGCCAGGGGCTGAAAAGCTTGGATGCCTGGTACCCCGCGTGGTGGTTATCGACTGCCTCCTTTCCACAGGAGGGGCAGATTGCCCGATAGACCGCATGCCGCTCCGACTCTGACCATTGCCAGACCTTTTCAACGCTGCCCTCGTCTGCCGCCCGCCAGGCAAGGTCATAATCCATCAGCGGTGAATGCCGCTCCCCGCAGCACTCAAATGGGCGCGTCTGATGCCATCGGATAGTGTGCAGAGCTCTGAGGCGCTGTCCTTCGGACCAGCCACTACCACAGCATTCGCAATAGAGCATCGCCGATTTAGTCAGGTGTTTATCCCCCTCTTTCGGCCACTGAACGTGTTTGAAAAAGTCGGGGAACTGGCGGTGGCCACAGTGCGGGCAAACTACAGATGCCCGGCGCTGATCGGAGTCGGCGTAGCTGTCAGCAATGCGGCTCTCATCCTCCACCGTCGGCGAACAGGCGCGCACAGACAGCCAGGTCAGGCCAAATGTCGCTGTACGCTCTTCGGCCAGCGCAATAGGATCGCCTTCGCGGGTTATCGGGTACTTGTCCACTTCATCCGCCAGCAGGACACGAATCGGACGACGCGCAAGGTTATCAGGGCTACCAGCACCCGCCAGCGCCAGAAATCCGCCAGTGAATGCCTTGTAAAGAATGGTTTCTTTCGAGCTTTTCTGTTTCGAATCACCGATGATTTTACGCAGTACCGGCGTCACCCTTACCAGCGGGCTAATACGCTCTTTCGAAAACTGTTCAGCGGCTTCTTCTTTCGGCTGCAGCAGCAGTATCGGACAAGGATCGAGGTGGGCAAAATAGCCAAAAAGGTTTTCCAGCAGTGCTGTCTTCATCAACTGGGTGCAGCACATTACAGTGATGATATGAACCCCGGACTCCGTCGCGGCAAGCATCGGTCCGCGGGCAATTTCTACCGTCGATGTTTCCCAGTTTCCCGAAGTGCTCCCAGCCTCTTTTGCCAGCTTACGATAGTCATCTGCCCACTGCGGCACACTGATACGCGGCGGGGGTGTCCAGCCTTTGCGGACGCTTAATTCAAGACGCTCAATCTTCTGCCGGGTTAAACTCTGGCTCTCCGAGGACTGAGATGTGTTTGTGGACATGTTCAATCAGCACCTCTGTCATCCTGTCCGCCGGTACATCCAGATCAGCAGCCATTAGCGGCGCCACCCTGGACGGCCAGTTAAGCCAGGCATCACGCTGTTGGCGAAAGGCGTTGAATAAAACCTCCTCGGCTGCTGTCAGCTCAATAAGCTGGCCGCTGTCTTTTTCATACTGCAGCTTTGCCTGCAGGGCCATGTAATTCTCGCGGATACGTCCCGCTTCCTCTCTCGAAAGATCTTC
Organism: Kluyvera georgiana ATCC 51603; assembly: GCF_001654985.1. Classification (GTDB taxonomy): domain Bacteria; phylum Pseudomonadota; class Gammaproteobacteria; order Enterobacterales; family Enterobacteriaceae; genus Kluyvera; species Kluyvera georgiana. The sequence continues at coordinate 37,702 of NZ_LXEU01000044.1, read as the reverse complement.
CCCTTCAGTGAGCATTATCTGGCGGACAGTTTTATTGATTTCATCACCGTCATCATCGTTATCGCTGACGACGGGAGTTTTCTTTTTCTTCGCGTTCGAGGCGCGCGGGTCTTTGCCATCGCGGTTTTTCTTCAATGCCGCATCGCTGGCCTCTACGTCAATCAGGTCTCCGTCCATCACAATGAAGCGCCCAGCTTTAATCCACCGGCCAATTGTTTTGCGATCCACACCTGAATGTTGTGCGTACTGACTCTGGTTCATCGTTGTCATGGGACATCACCTGGGACATTTTCTGGGGTGGGACATTCGCCTGGGACATTTTTGCCATGTCCCACCAGAATGTCCCACTGGAATAAACTGGAATAGCCAGAGCTGGCGAGGTGTCCGTAATGATCGCCAGAGGTGGGACATGGGACACAAATCTGAAAGTTGTAGCTAGGAAAACACCGCGGCGCGCAATGCCCGTGCCTTACAAAAGGCTCAGGAAGGACCCAAAACCCCTGGGGGGCTATCTGGCCGAGCTAATCGCCTCAGCAATCGCCTGGTGCAGCGCTGAGGGTAATAATGCGTTGGCCATGGTGTTTGCTCTGTCCATATAGCCGAGCGTTGGTTTAACCGGAAGAGCGTCACCAAACCGAATGAGCAATTTTGGTGCAGGTTGCTTAATCTTATCCCTGCGCGTGCCGTTCGGAGAACGCTTTGCCCGCTTCTTCGCTTTTTTGGTTTTGGGCTTTTTTCGCTGCCACACGGCATTCACGCCGCCAACGTCACCAATAAATACGTTTGGCTTTGCTTTAAGCTGAGAGAGCTTATTACGCGGTAGATTGCCGTATTTATTGAGCTTTATGTCTTTCGGGTTAAGCAAAGCACTACCATTAAGCTTGTGCTCTCCGCCGAACTCGAAGGGTTCAAGGTAACCAGCAGCAGTATCACGAACAAACACCTTTGCACGAAGGTTGTTTTTTCTGGCACCAACCGACCCTACCGATTTAACTGTAAAAGGTGTTGGATTATCCAGATGCCGCTCAAATGCTGTTCTTTGGGCTGACTCAATCTGGCGAACAACTTTAGTCATCGCCTGGGCAGTCGCAAACGGTATCTGCTTCTGCAACTGCCTTAACTGACTGGAAAGGTCTTTAAGCGTCGCCATAACAGTCTCCCTAACTAATGCCACTACGATGGTCTGCCCATGGTAATGACAATAAATATGGTGATTTTCATTGATTATCGAGAAAAAAACCCAATATCTTTTCTTCGATTCAGCCCTTAAAAGGAAACTAATATGAGCTACTCACAAGCAGAAAAGTTACAATCCTTATGATGTGCGATATTTATGAAAAGTTAGGTATTGAGAACAGCTATAACCCTGAAATAATTCGAACAGCAATCGATACTGGAAACTACTGGGCCATCGAGTGGGCTTATCAAGATTTGTCAACGGGTGCACCAACCCCACCTGAAGTTACTTTCGTATGTGATGTCCTAGATATGTTCGGCTTATTACAATATACATACGAAAATTTGACTGACATTCAAAAAGAAAAATTACTAAAAGATGTTAGCAATTTCAATTACAAGCACGATGTGATTTTCAGTGGATTCGACTGGAACAATGAAAGTGAGTACGCAAGTATTACAAGAATGTTCAAATTACTTGACCGTTTTAGTACTCAAAACATTGTAAAAAACTCTCATTCCCCACGCATAGCAATTTATCAGCGTATGCTTAATGAGTTCTTACCAATCAGAAAAGATTTTATTCATGACGTAGGAATCCCATATGATGGCTTTTGCGCAATTCTAAACGCTCGAGTTCATCCTTCCAATCGCTGATTTGGTTGCACTGCGATCAACCTTAGTCATCGCAGTGCATACTTATCATTTATGCTGATAACTTCTTTTCCGCTCTACTTCGCAGTTCATGCTATTCACATATAAATTTATTCCGTGATTTATCTGCAAATAGAGTTACGATTCATTTTCTATCCTGCTCGATTTGACGTATACCCGCGAAATTATTATTGCCCTTCTCAATCACTCCCAGCAGCGGCTTAATCCACAAAACAGCTTGGCAATACGTCATTGGGCTGGCGGCAGCGGCACGATCATCGGCTGAGTCAGGTCTGTTGGTATCGGTGTGCATGGCGCTGGTACGTAAACGGTGCGCGTATTCGAGCAACCCGCCAGCGATATCAGCAGGAACAGGCAGATCACAGGTTTTTTCACGTCGGAGAATCTCCCGGTATTCGATGACGGTCTTTTCGGTACCAGCATCAATCAGCGAGTTGAGTCGGCTGGCGTTTTCTGCTACCTGGTTAAAACGGTTGAAGTTGAACGCCTGGGTAGTTATCACCGTCGCCTGTAGTGCGTTGTCGCTGCGCAGCACCCGGTTGTCACTCTCGGACGTGGCCAGTGCCGCATTGCTGCGCGCCAGCATCACACAGAGCACCGCGATGATGATTACGACGACCACAAGTAGAATCGCGGCTATCGCAATTTTGTTGGGTTTCATCAGAATACTCCCGGAACCGTTGCTGGTGTTCCTGGGGTTAGTGGCCCAAGCCCATCACTAAGCTTTTGGGGCTTCTCACCCCACTGGCAAACTTCTCGTTCAATCTCGCGGCGGGTCATCAACCCCACCCATTTTTTCTTCCCGGCGTAAATCCAGCGACGCAGTTGATCACATGCGCCTTTGGTATCGCCCTGGTTGATTTTACGTAGCAGTGTGGAGGTTTTGAAATTTCCAGCGCCGACGTTGTAAACGAACGAGTAAAGCGCACCGCGCGTGGTTTCTGGGATAGGAACGTTAATATACGGGTTAATCTGGCGCGCGACGGCGTTCAGGTCTTTATCCAGTAGCACCTGACACTCTGCTTTGGTGTAAGTCTTGCCGAGGATAATGTCTTTGCCTGTATGGCCCCAGCATACCGTCCAGACCCCGACAATATCCTGATAGGGATTGTAGCGAACCCCTTCCAGTCCATCGTTACCAGTTGGGCCAGTGATAAGCGCGGAAGCAATAGCGATAGCGCCAAGAGGTACAGCCGTAATAACACTATTCCTCAGCTTTGGTGGCATAGCCATTACGTCGGTCCTCCCGTTCTTTCCAGCGGAAATACCAGTTCACGCCGCAGGTGATAACGGTGCATGCGATACCGACAATAATTGCCCAGTCACTTAAACCGAGTCCGGCTACTTTGTCGGCAAGCATCCACGATACCTCTTTAGTTATTTCGGCATGGGCCTTTGCAGAGACACCGCAGCCAGTCAACGCGGTTCCCGTCCCATATGAAAGTCTGCTGTAAATTGTGCTCATTCTGGTCATAGCCTCACCTCCGGATATTTCGGATGGTGCTGTGTGTTTTAAAGGGGTTCAGGCTCTCGGGCTGATTTAACAACAACATACGTCGGGGAGTTTTCCCGGAGCCTGAAATAAAAAAGGCCCACTCAGAGGAGCAGGCCTGATATGTTATGGATGATGTTGATGCAGCGGTGTTGCTAATCGATATTAAAAAATAGTGCGCCTGCAATCAGAATCACAACTGCGATGAAAATTAGAATTATCATTATCATTTTTCGTTGCAACCCGTAAGCAATCATAGCTAAAGCTAAGACAAGGACTGATAAAATAGGCCATGTGCTTTCAAAAAAGAATAGCATCCTAGTTACTCATATAAATCGCTATTAACTTTTAGACTACGGCATACCAATAATTATATCAAACCACACTGACGTAGTGGCCACGCTCATGCCCTTGAGGTGCTGTCGCTCTATCGCCGCTGATAACCGGTGCGCGTCTGGCTTTCGCGCTGCTCTACCGGAGCTAGTTTTGATCTATGAACCCTTACCCATCGCTACACAGGCTCGCTCAATGGCGACTCGGGGCAGCATCATGACTGCTGCTTTGCCTTTCGGCTGCGGTCTATCCGTTTACTGATGCATTTTCTTACCCTTCAGAAACGCAAAAGCCCCACGGTGTTAACCGCAGGGCTTGAAACGAATGCATTAACCCATCGTTGGGATAAAATTAACACAGATTCGGGAAAAGTAAATAGCGCGAATTAATTTCCACAATCCTTATCGCGTTATCTGTTTCAGTTGCGCTTCAGCCCAGGCTTCTTCGATATCAAATTTCGTGATCAGTTGATCGTAGAACGGCTTAACAGACTTCTTCCACGTATCCAGGCTGATGGCATCCGTAATTTGGCAAACAGCTGCGTGGGCCTCAGTTGATGGGATACGTTCATATCCGCGACCGCCGCAGCGCTTACAATCCGCCAGGACAGGAATGCCCTGCTTTTCCGTCAGGTCTTGGTTTACAGCCTTTCCTCGCCCGTGGCAATCACTGCATGCCGCGCTAACGGTTCCGGCACCATTGCACTTTTTGCAGAGCACCTTCACAGACTCTTTGACCTTCACCATTCCGGACACTGTCATTTTGCCTTCTGGCTTGCGGAATTTATTAGTGAATACATCAGCCTGAATGAATCCAACGCCAGAGCAACAATCGCACTGCTTCACGCTGGCGGCGCTGCGGGAATAGTCCTCAAAAGCGAAGGTGGCAAGCTGGTGCATGACCAACGGCTTAACCCCGGTGGCGAGCTTGCGCAGCGCGGCGACCTTGTCGCATTTGGTCAGCGCATACTCGGCCAGCAGCGAGATCGCCCGTTCCCGGTCGTTCTGGCTAATGCCCATCTTCCCAAGGAAAGCGCTGTAACCCATAGCGGCGCGCTCCTGTGTCATGCCCATAGCAGCCATGATATCGGTGCCGGTCAGTGAATCTGAGGCGGTAGCGCGCGGGGAATCGCTAATCAGCGTGGATTTTGCGAAGTGGTATTTCACGGTGTTTTCAAGATTCACGCTGCGGCCCTCTTTGGCTGTTTGTCTTTGGTCTGGTTCTGGCTATGTTTTGCTACTGGCGGCATCTTGGCGCGCATGACGCTTTCTAGCTCGTACAGCTCTCTTTGCTGTGGTGTCATTGCTGCCACCTTAGTGCTGATTCAAGTTCCGCCTGCGGTATTGCAAGGAGGGTTTCACGCTGTTTAGCGGTGATGTTTCGCATGCCCATGAAAACAATCCCTGTAGGAGTCCTGACAGCGGCTACGTTCTTGCTGCGATACCAGTTGATTAACGCCAGTGTGTTGTGATGACTCATGCTGCCTCCTGCTTTTTCGGCCCCAGATATTCGCCATATATGGGCGTTCTACCCCGCGCCTTCGTATGCCTATGGGTCACCTTTGACGAAAACAATGCATCTTCGACACTCATTCCCTTTTTCAGCCGAAGTTTGATTGTATTTCCGGAGACAGAAACCCTAGGGTCCCTTGACCATTCGGTAGCTGTTTTTGTTTCTCCGGAGAACGTAATCCCGGCTCTCCCTTTTTTGGTATGTTCTGGAATGTGGACTCGAGACCGCATGACGTTGCATGCACGGCAAAGAACCCTCAGATTTGACTCGTCATTGTTGTCAACAACCTCATCAATGTGATCGATATGCGCTGTCTTCCATGTGACAGTCTTTCCGCATTTCTCACACGGAGGTAGTGTCTCGCCATGTCGGTCATAGATAACCTTCCGATGCTCATAAACGAACCCATTTGCCATTACCAACGGATGATCTGGAATCTTGAGCATCTGGTAACCCTTAGCATTCCTCTGCCTGGCCTTTCCCTTTCCAACTTTTGTAAGTTCGTAGGTTCCGTAGCGCATCATCCTGAAGTAATGCATTTGACAGATGCCCTTCCCCGGGTAGTGCTTGCATTCACGATCGCAACCTTCAACTTTGCATTTCATGCAGCACTCTCCTGGGCTTTTTGACGGCGCTTGCTCAGCGCATTCGCTCTACGGGAAAAAATTGACTTGATTCTCTTCAGGTAGTGGATGTCGAACCGGCGAGGCTCGTTGTCAGATTCGAGCCTCTCGACCCGTTCCAGGCCAATGCGTTCAATCAGGCGAATGCGGTACTCGACAGCATTTCCGCTTAATTGCCGGTTGCACCGTGTACAGGCTGAGTGAACGTTAAACACGTTGAATTTGAGATGTGACGCAGCACCGCGGGAACGGTAGTGACTGGCATCGATGGCGCTACCCGTCAGATAGTTGCTTTTGCCAATGAGTGGATTGCCGCAGCTGACGCAGTCTTTCCCCTCATCACGAATCCTGATGTACCGATTGAAAGCGGACTGGGCCTCTTTATCCCACTGGGATTTAGTCTTCAATGACTCGCGCACCCTCTGGCGACGTTGGCGCTCTTTTTTCTCAGTGGCGCGCTGTTTGGCAGACGCCTCTCGCTGCGCATCCTCCCGGGCTTTTCTGGTCTGTTCTTTGCCGACGGCTCTGGCGCACTCGTAACCGCATACGGTCTGTGTGTCCCGCGTCGGGTGGAACCACTGGCGGCATTCTTTGTTGGCGCACTTGCGGCGCGGTAGCTTTGCCATGCTCACCCCCACGCCTTGCTTTGCCACACACGGCTCGGGCGCGGCGCTTTATCGCCTTCCGGCAACTGCGCGCTGATAGTCCAGGTGATGTTGTCACGGTTCAGGCTGCGCTCGACTTTGACGCCGCGGCGCTGGTAGTTAGCCACCAGCTCGTTTGCCTGTTCGGTTGTGCATTCGTGATGGTGGAACCAGGAATATTTCATCGCCATCACCCCGCAAAGCTCATGAGCTGCGATGCGGCGTTTTCCGCTTCTCGCTGAGTCTTGAATGCCCGGGACAATACCCAGCGCCACAGAACATCGAGCGCGGCTTTGTACAGTTGCTGGAACTCGGTTTCGTCCATGTTAGCGAAGGCAATACTGCGGGGATGTTTGCGAAGTGTTCCGTCAGGAAGCTGAATAGCGTCATAGTGACCAGACTCGACGATCACCCAGGCGCGATAAGCATCATAGGATTTGCAGATGCTGATGCTACCGGCGCGCTTATCGGCGATGCGGTCCAGATATTGCTCGGCAGCATCCAGGAGTGCTGCTTCGCTTCCCGCGAATGAGGCAAGGAATTTAGCGTACCCGGTTACCAGCTTGCGTTCGTTGGAGGAGATCGCCCCGCCAGTAGGTTCCCAGTATTCAAACCCGAGATTCAGGAGCGCAAAGAAACGGCGATGGAATGCGGGATTCCTCACCTGACGAAATTCGGCTACCAGCACGGCGCCGAGTTTGATTTTTGATTGCAGAATATCGCTGGTCTCCGGCGTAGCGGGGATCAGGATTCCTGATGATTGCTTAATGAGTTGTAGTTCGTGCGCCATGGTACTCTCCGTGGCGCATAAGGCTGTCAGTTGTTCAGGCTGACACTGACATTATGTACAGGTGATAATGGAAAATCAATGCAAGAAAAAACCCGCCGTAGCGGGTTTAATCTTGATGGTGAGTGCTATTTATTGATAACTATTTCTGGCAAACCTTCTTGGACTTGCTGATAGAGCCATCATTACAAACAAATTTTTCACCCGAACAATGCGATATTCCGCCTTTCTTACCTGAGCATGGCTTGTTTGCTGCCGTTGCTGTCAGTGAAAAAAGTGACACCAATAAAACAACAAGAACTTTCTTCATATCCCTATTCCCATCAGTAAAAGTAAGTGAATCGTAGCAGGGATCGATGAAGCGAAAAAGAAAACCCGCCGTAGCGGGTTATATTGTCGATATGGGAATTCACATATCGCTTGTATGGCAGGTTATATCAATCACCAGAGTCTACGAGCTTTTGCATAGCACCTGCGTAACGGGACATGCCGATTTCCAATGCTAACCTCACGTCCTGCTGCGGTGCTGCTGCGAGCATGGCTCTATACGTCGGGTTAATTTCATCATGTTCGTTAATTGCAGCCCAGCCAGCTTTATTCATCGCTACTGTAGGTTCTTTCGGAACTAATTGCCAACCATCCGGAGTTACCGGAGAGTTGCCAGCCTCATACGCAACGCGCAGCCAGTGGAAAAATACCTCCGTCATTACGCATCCACATTCGACGTCAATAGTTCCTGTCTGCTGCGAAAGCCACTGCTCGAATGGCAACTTGTAAGCCGTCGTTTCCTGTTCGGCGCCCTGAAGCATGGCTGCTCGGCAGGCGTTATGGCCTTGTGCAAAGCTTTTCTGATAGAGATTCATGTCGTCAGAAATAGTCATCTCATCAGGGAATACCATCTCATCCTCCCGGCTCTCCCGCAGCTCTCTCAGCCCCTTCACCGCATCAGCAATGAAATGGTCCAAGGTGCTGCCGTTGCGATAAGCGAGAGAACTCTCAAGCGCTTCGATAACGCGCTCAATGCGCTCAACGGTTAGCGGTCCGTTTGCCGGGTGGTTAGCTGGGTCTGTTAAGTTGAATGTCATGCTGCACGCTCCTGAAATAACACTGACTGCTGATAGCCAGTAAGAAACCATAAACCATCCGCCCGTTGACTCATTTCATACCAATCCTCTGGGTTCAGGTTGGACACGAGATTATCTCCGCAGATGCAGGTATCTTCCCCTCTAGGCTCAGAGTCATATTCAGCGCCAGCAGTGAACCACTCAGGGTTCTCCGAGTGAACGCACGTCATTTTAGTTACATTCGACATGCTCATTGTCCTTCTCCTTCGATAACCGGAATTCCCGCAGCGACGACGATTCCATTAGTCAAATTGGAGTTCTGGCGGTTAGAGCGACATACCAGCGCCCAAAAGTTCATATCGCAAATCAGTGCGACTCGCATTTCCGCAGTAAATCGATAGCCGAGCTTATTTGACTTGCCTGCTGAGCGCCGACGTTTGCGCATTATCTTGCGAACGTGAGCCGCATTAACCTCAACCTGGCGGTGTCTTGAAGCGTAAACACCCTTCGCTGGTATTTTTCGAGCCTGTTGCTGGTAAGCAGTTAACAGGTCATGTACGTCTGTTGATTTAGCCATTCTTTTGCTCTCCTTCGATAACCTGGATGCCAGCGGCGCGATGGCAGTAATGCGCACCATCATGCTTGACCGATAAATCGAGCTCACGTTTGCAGCGTGGGCAAACTGCAACCGGCTTACAGCCAGCAGCAACAAGAGCCTCGATGACTTGGTACTCGTTCATCACTAACGGCAATTCAATATCTCCGTCCGGATAGAACGAATTCGGCAGCTTCACGGTGACGGTGCGGGACTCAAGCACGCTATTCGACAACTCGACAGTTCTCAGTTGCTCGCGTAGTTCGGTAACTCTCTGTTCTAATTCGTAAACGCGGCATTGCTCGTCTTCGTCAATCAGGTAAGACCCTACGCATTCACCGTCTACCCACCCACCGACATCATGGTCGTAACGTTCGCAGGAAAACTCTCCATCACTATCCCCGGAGGGAATGGTGTAGCTATCAAACGGGCCGCCGTATGTAGGGACATAACCAAGGTCTGGATGCTCAATCCACATAAAGAATTTACGACGGGTAATCGGGCAAACATCAGGTTTCCACTGATTGTTAATATTTGCCGACTGTTGCGCCTTCTCCAGCGCCTCTACCAGCGCCAGGACGTTGGCTGGACACGCAGCCAACTGAAACTCATTGAGAGCGGAAATTCGCGTATCGAACGGCATAATTTGTGCCGCGCCAGCATGCTTTGCTCTCTCTGCTGCCGCTTTCATGGTCGCCATCAGTGCTGTGATATCGTTGCTCATTTCGTTTTCACTCCCCAGTACGTCTTACACTGCATGCAGCGACCCTGATACAGCTCTTTTCCGTCAACGTTGTAGACCTTCATGAATCCGAAGTGCTGCTCCCATTCCAGCGAGCCTTTGCACTTGGGGCAGTTCGCGGTACCCGCTTTGAGATAGCGCGGCTTGGTCATCGCGCGGCTCCTTCCAGTGCTACTGCGATTTCTTCGAAGAACTTCTCCCGGGTGTGGCTGGTCATGGCTGGTACAAACGCAGCCATCAGCATGCTCTGATCGCATTGCTCTTCGTCGGAAAGCAGAACGATTTTCTTGTCCAGTCGAACCTTGGCTTCCTGCAGCTGCTCGTTCCGGCTGGCGCGCTGGAGGTACTCAGCGATAATTGCGATCGCCTTTTTAGTCTGTTTCACAGTGATTTCGCTCATGACTCGCTCCCGATTTTCTCGATCGTTTCCAGCAGCAGGCGGCGGCGTGTTTTTTCACCAAAGTGGCGACGCCCGGTGTCCTTGTGATACATCTCGTTTTTCCCTGCGCACCACATGCTTTTGGTTTCGTGCAGCTTCTTGCGCTGCGGGCCGTCTTTGGTGATAACGATGCCGGTGTGGGTTTTTACGATGCTCATTTCACGGCCCTCAGATGCGATACGTTCTTGCGATAGCTGGCCCAATCGAAGTTCACCCAGATGCCGCTATCCATCTGGAGGCGATCGATAATCCGCGCTCCCAGAGAGTCCTGTAGCCCTGCATGGTTCAGGTTTGTCAGGACACCGACCGGCCGCATTGACGACAAACGACGGTCGATGACCTGATTCAGAATGACCTTCTCGCCGCTGCTCCCGCGCTGAATGCCGACCTCGTCCAGCACCAACAGATCAACTTTGCAGAGGTCATCCAGCAGAGAGGCTTCCGACTGGCCGCCGTCGTAGCACTCGCGAACCCGTAGCATCAGATCCGGAATGGTGACAACCAGAACCGTATGGCCACCGGACAGCAGATGATTGCCAATCGCCGCAGCAAGATGGTTTTTTCCGGTGCCCGGGCCGCCACTGAACACGAAGCTCGCAAAGCCGGTCCCGAAGTTCTGCGCGTAGCTTTTCGCCATGGTGTAGGCCTTGCGCTGCTGCTCGCTGGATACTTCGTAGTTGGCGAACGTGCAGCTGCGGTGCAAGGTCTGGATGCCAGAGCGACCGAAGATTTTCTCAGTGCGCGCCTTCTGGTTCAGTCGACTCAGCTCCTCGCAATGTTTCAGGCCCTCTTCCCGCTGCCACGCCAGCAGTTCTTCTGCGCTGGTGAACTTCGGCTGTACGCCGGGCGGAATGAGTTTCTTCAGGCGATCAAGCGCGCTGCCGGAATTAACAATATTTTTCACTGTTACCCCCTGAACCCATCTGGAATGGTGTTATCCGGAATCGGGATGCGATTAACATCCCTGGCGGCTGATGGGTTCGCCCTTTGGATTAGACTACGCGTTTGCAGCAGGCTGTTAGCGAATGTCTGCTCCCAGGCTTGCTGGTGCTTAACCTTCCCGTCAGGGGCCCAGTAATCCCGGAACTGTTGGAGTTCTTCAGGGGTATAGCCCGGATCTGTACCGAGGTTTTTCCCCCAGAGACGAGCTTTGCCAACGAAGTCGGTCGAAGGCATCCAGTCATCGGTGATCGGGAATTTACCCAGCGGACCAAAATTCAGTCCATCGTCGCTCCCTTCGCCTGGGGGAGTTTGTGGTGAAATTGGGGGCAACCCGCTTTCGCCAGATGGGTCGCCCGCAGCTCGTGCACATGCGCCCTCTCTCTCTGGGTTTATATCTTTTATATCTTCTCTTCTCTTCTCTTCTCTGGTCCGCTTTTTGTCCGCATCGCAAGCGGACATTTTTCGTGATTTTTTCTTCCTGTCTGCATCCTGCGCACGACGCTTAGCTGACTGGCCGTTATGTGCGTCAAAGCGCGGCATCACTAGGTTTTCTCCCTCTTCCTCCAGCCAGCCAACAGCAATCATTGCTCGCGCAAAGCCAGGGAATCCGATCAGGTCGTCTAGAGTTTCTGGCGTATAGCCGTGAAGCAAACCATCAGTGGAATGGACATCAAAAAGACACCATGCGGAATGTAGTCCACCAACAACGCGCAATCTGTCCGCTTTCAAAGCGGACGACATGCGGACAATTTTCGGATGCGTATGCAGCTCGGCGCGCATTTTTATCCAATCACCGGCCATTGCGTCCTCCTGATAAATGAAAGCGATGAGATTGTTCCAGTGGACAGAACTTCCGCTGGTAAAAACATGAATGTGTGGGCATACTGATTTTGCATTTGTCTCTACATTTGCGCCTGAAAGCCGTTGGTGTTCGAGCACCGCGGCTTTCGCCTTTTCCAATCCAGTCATACAGCCCCCAGCATTGAAGTCACCAGCGTCATCAGCGGTAACGTTAAGTCAGGATCCACGCGGAACATCTCGACAATCCCCTCACTCAATTCCTTCAGCTTCTGATGCTTTGGCGCGCCCATGGCGATGGCTATCTTCGCTTCACTGGTCTCTTTCTCCAGTCGCGCCAGGCGGGCCATGATGTTGTCTTCCGGCAGCAGTCGGTTGCGGTGCTCCAGCGGAAGAACGGCAAGGATCGCCGGGGTTAGCAGCTGGATATTGCGCTGTGCCGTCATGGTGGTGCCGTCGAGCCAGCGGAATAGCTTCTGACGGCGACGGCTCAGATCATCGGGAAAGTCCAGCGCGTCTCCGCCCCGCCTCTCCCATTCCTCAACAATCAGCCCGGCAACGAAGTCCTGATTGTTAATTGACGCTGCCCAGGCGCGAACGGCTGAGCAGACTGCGTGGTGGCTAAAGCTATCACCAGAGGCAGCCCTACGCTGATTCTGAGATATCAATCGCCTATCCATCGCAGTGTTATTATTTTGAAACGCAAGTGATTGCATGATGCTTTCCCTTTCGTAGTTAGAATTGACTGCTGTTTGAACTAAGCAACATGGCAAGGTCTGGACGAATATCAGCGGGTTTAACCTTCCCGTTGGTTGCTGACACGATTTTCATAACGTACCGAGCATCAATGCCGCCGCCATGCAGCCATCGCCAGACTGTAGGCTGAGCAACACCGCAGAGATCTGCGAGTTTCTTTTGGCTGCCAGCAATGTCGATGGCGTGTTGGATGATTTTATTGGTCATTTTCAATTCCTAAAAGTATTGAACAAAACAATAATAGCAATGCGTATTGCTTTGAGCAATAGCAAAACGTGTTTTGACCATCAATACGCAAGCGTATAAATTAAAAACTATGAAAAAAGAAACTCTTGCTGAGCGCCTGAATCAGGCAATGGAACAGTCGGGAATGTCTCAAGGCGCTCTTGCGAAGGCGTCGGGTGTTGCCCAGCCAACTATCTGGAGACTAACTAGCGGCAATGCGCGAGGGTCGACCAAGATTGTAGAAATTGCGAATGCACTTGGGGTTCGAACGGAATGGTTGTCTACGGGAATAGGCCCTATGAGGGCTGACGGTCAACAACCGACTTTTATTGCTCCTGTAAAAACAGATCCAAATATCTTCAGAGTTGACGTACTTGACCTGACATTTAGCGCGGGGCCAGGTTCTTTCATGATCTCTGAGTTCGTGGAGGTGCTGCATGCCATCGAGTTCACTACCGAACATGCGCGATCGCTTTTTGGAAACCGCTCTCAGGATGACGTAAAAGTAATGACGGTAGACGGGGATAGCATGAACCCAACCATACGGTCTGGTGACCGCCTGTTCTTCGACATCTCAGTAAGAAATTTTAAGGTGGATGGCGTTTATGCTTTTGTGTTCGGCCAGCACTTCCACGTAAAGCGGTTGCAGATGCAGGGGTTACAGCTGGCGGTGTTATCAGATAACCCTGCGTATAAAGATTGGTATGTGACAGAAGAGACACAGGATCAGCTGTATATCATGGGCAAAGCGTTGATCCACGAGTCGATAGCTTATAACAAGCTTTGAGTCAGCAGCACACAACCTAGCTACAGGAAGCATGGGTAAGATTAGTGGCCGATGAGAAGCATGGATTATGATTAAATGTATTGTAAATACTGATAGTTATAATGCATTCAAGGGTTTATTGGTAAATGGTATAACCATGAGCCGAATACGTTTAGTTATCATTTTCAGGCATGCTTGCGCTCATGCGTTAAAGAGAACATAATTTGTACTGTCAGTTCTCTATGGAAAATCATCATGTTCAAGAAAATTTTGAAGAAAGTGAAATCAGAGACGCCCTCACAAGGTGTGGATGAGATCATTCAACTTTTCGATGAGATAGATGAGAAGCAAAAGAAGATTTCTGAGGAAAAAGAAAAATTTAAAGAGGATTGGCGTAATGGAGCAAGAACAACAAAACATAGATTCACTATTTGATTTTCTTTATATAGATCGTGTACGAGTTAGCTCTCTCACAGCCCAACTGCACAATGCTGGTGTAGTGACAAGCGTCAAACAAACCATTTCTGATACAGATAAATCTAATAAATCAGTTGAGCTTAACGTAAAGATTCTTAAAGGGAAAATTGGCGCTGACGACTCAATAGCCCATTCGCAAGAGAAAACCTTCGATGCTTCCTGGTCGCTACCAATTAACTTTCTCGATAAACTAGATGAAGTTGGAATGATTAAAACTGGGCTTAATGGTGAAAATCTTGGCTCAGTCGTTCATTCCATTGGAAAAATGCGGATCTTCGATGTGTCAACGATTCAGAAGATTATGCCGCTTTTTGGTGAAATGGCTCAAGCTCAAGCTAACACAGCAAACCTTCCTCCAAAAGCTAAAGCCAAACTGAAAGGAAAACTTGATATAGACGAGATTGAAGTATCGCCCGGACTTACATTTGGGGTGGTAAAAAAACTCATCAATATCGTCCCTAACATCCTCCAAGTTGATTTTATTGATGAGGATGGCGAGCTTATGTGGATGTCCATTGATAAAGAATTTTTAACAATTAATCCTGATGATCTAGCCTTAAAGTATGGTGGTACCATACCTGGGACATGGCATGTCATTGGCTTAATTGATGCCTTACCAGATTATGTGCAGGGAAAGGATATTGATAGCAGCCCAGCTTTTCCCGAACATGATCTTAAATCAGGATTGCAAACTTTCTTGGACATGGTTAAAGAGCAGGCGGGTAGAGGCAGTAATTCATATGGTATGACCCCGCTTCTCATCTTTAGAACGGTAGGCTGATAAACCATCAAGTAAAATATCATTTAATTATACCCGGCCACCGCGCCGGGTTTTTACTGCCCTTTCCTCACGAACTCCGCCGCATCCCTCAAAACCCCCTTGTGAATCATATTGCCCACGGTTTTTCGCTTCGCTTCCAGTCTCTCGACAATGGCATCGCGTTCTATCGCCAGCCCACCGATTATCAACTCAACAACCGCCCCACCAATCTCGCCAGCTATGAAAGCAGCGCGATCTTCCAGCAGCTCATCACGTGACATATCCATTCCTAAACCCATATCAACATCTCCACCTGGTGTTTTTTTGAGCATATAACGCACGTTGCTAAAAAATAAATTCCTTTCGCTATCAATATTTTAATACTAATTCAAATCAATAAATAGCAATACGTATTGATATGATTAATACCCATTGCTATTATCACCTCATCGCGAAAACAAACGCGCATAAGGCATAACAACGTTCCGCTAGCCGGCGACAAGGCAAGACACAAGGAGTGGGCTTCGCGGTGGTGAAGTGCAGAGTGAAAAAGCTCAACCGTGGGTATCAGCTACACGGCGCCACCAGCGAAGTTCACTTTGGAAAACTGGAGAACATCATGGAAATCGGTGAAAAACCTAAAAGCGCACTGTTGTTAGAACTTGCCGGGAAATTAGCCAAAGAGGCCGAACATTTGACGGACGATAGCCATCTGCAAAAAGAAGACGTAGTGCACGTTCTACGTCTCGCATTAATGGCGGAAGAGCTTGCACTTCCGGCTTTGGGGTTCGGGGAATTATCTAGTTAAAAAATCACAGTCTCGACTTGATGATTTTATGTATCTCTTTGATTGCAGTTAGGTAATCGACAGGCATTGCAGATATAGCTGCACCACAGCGGGAGCACTGTACAAACCGGATCCTTTCGCTGTTGATGGTTTGGCTACTGGACATCTCGAAAGAGGTTGAATCGCACTTAGGGCACTTTGTTGTTTGGCTCATTTTTATTTTCCTTGCTGGCTGTGTGAGAACTACCAGCATAACACCACCGAGCCTGAAGTGGATAAAAGACAGGCAAAACAAGGGGATCATCATGATTGATTTTGCACGAGAACCAGCACGGCAGCAGGCCGTGAGACTGAATAACTTCGAGGCACTCCTGCGCCGCCTCTGCTACCTGCTGGTGCAGAAGGGGAATCCGGATGCTTAACCAGAAGAAATGCGCTTACCACCTGTGTGGAAAGCCGATTGAACAAGGCAAAGAAGTGAAGAACACGCTGACGCTGATCCACGGCGCGCAGCTGAAGCACGAAGAACGCGATTACTGCTGTGTACGTTGCGCCTCTTACGACCAGATGGCCCACGAGTCATAACGTAAGAACCCGCGCAAGGCGGGCCAATACGTCCGGTGACACCGACCAAAGTTACACCGGAATTTTTACCAAACCAAAAAGACACCCAATGGGCGCTATCAATGGCCCGGGGATTCTAACATCCGAAAAAGAGGATTGAACATGGAATTCTTCTACGTAGTTAAGGCTACACAGAAATCCGGCAAGAAAGACGCAGTGATTTGGTTCACCGCGAAAACTGAAGCGCGTGCCAACCTGAAGCTCGATGTTGAGCTGGAAGATGCAGGGATCGAAACTGGCCGCGGCAAAGACTACATGAAGCCCGTCCGTACCGATTTCCCGGTATTTAACGACCTTCCGGAAGAAAGCACCGTTGATTTAACCTGGTGCGAACGCTACGAACTGGCCGAAGACCAGCGCACCTGGCAGCTGAAAGCTGGCGCAGCGCCGCAGGATTCCTTCCATCAGGAAGAGGCTGGTTCTGATGATGCTGGTGCTGATACTGATACTGAAGAAGAGCAGGAAGAAATAACCACCGGCAAAATCTACGACACGCTCGACAGCATTGCACCGATGCCCTTCCGTATCCAGCTGCTGGCTCAGTTCAACGCCGAAGGTGGTCACGTATGGCACATCAACAAGGAAACCCGCGCGCACCTTGCCAGTCTCGAAATGGACACGGATAACACCTACGTCCAGAACCTGCTGCTGGCCGTCGAGAACTGCCCCGAAGTTAAAGCGTTCGACATGCCGACGCTCTGGAAACTGACCGACGCGGTGAAAAAGGTTTTCCCGCAGGACAAGCGCAGCGAACTGAACCTGGTGATCCAGTTCGTCAAAGCGTGGGTGAATACCGAACACCTCGATCGCGTGCTGCTGGTCAAAGAGTGGCAGAAAGGTAACCGCGTGGCGCTTATTCAACGCACCGACGTTAAAACCAACGCTGGCGGCGGTAATAAGACTGATCGTAACCCGACCCTTATCCACACGCTGGACACTCTGGACATTGAAATTGCGCTGGCCACTCTGCCAATGGACTTCAACATCCATGATGTTCCTGGTGGAGTTTTCCGCCGTGCAAAAGAGATCGTCAGTAAGAAAGAGAGTCCGTTCAAAGAGTGGTCCGAAGCGCTGCGCAAAACGGCTGGCATTCTGGACTACTCTCGTGCTGCTATCTTCGCTCTCATTCGAGGCGCCGCCGAGAACGTCCACCACTTCCCGGTCAGTCTGCAGATTTATATCAACGCAAACCTGACGGAATCCGACCACGAGCACCCAACCGAAGAAACCCTGGCGGCAGCTGGCCACGTGCCAGAAAAAAGCTGGGAAAACGAGATAAGCCACCGACTGGCAGCAGAACGAGGCGAATTTGTGCCGGGCATCAGCGACCCAACAGATCCGAAATGGATTCACGAAGACCTGACAAAACCAAAACAACCAGAAATCGCCAACGTGGGTGGAGGAATTTTCTCCATTGATGGACTGATGAACGCACCAGCAAAACAAACCGAGGAAACCACCAGCGATGTGCAGATGGAAGAGACTGAGTGCGCCGAAGGCGAAGATAACGATGCGGTATCAGCAGGCGAAAGTGCTGTGGAAGATGATCCGCAGACAGATTCCGTAGACGCAGCAGCGATTCTGGCCAGCGCGACTTCAGTGAGCGACGAACAATCCGTGCCGGAAGTAGAAGCCGCGCCGGAGGAAACCATCAGCGCGCTGGACGAGACGCAGGCTGAACCCGTCACCGAGTACCCTGCATACTTCGAACCTGGCCGTTATGAAGGTCTGCCGAACGAGGTTTACCACGGCGCCAACGGCATCAGCTCCACGCAGGTGAAAGACGCGCGCGTGAGCCTGATGTTCTATCACGGACGTCACGTTACAAAAACCATCCGCCGCGAAAGTAGTGAAGCTCTGACGTTCGGCAGCCTGGCGCACACATTAGCCCTGGAGCCTGAAAAGCTGCAGGAAGAGTTTGCGGTGTTCCCGGGCATTCCAGCAGAGGCATTTACCACCACCGACTCACTGAAGGCATTCATCCGCGATTACAACACTGACAAGCCTAAAGCTGACCAGTTGAAGCTGACTGGCAAGAAAGAAGATCTTCAGGAGGCCATACGGGCAATTAAACCGGATGCCATTTTCGCGGATGAATTCGAGCAGCAGTGGCGCGATAGCGTTGCTGGGAAGACCATTCTAACCAATGAACAGCTTACCCTGGCAACCGCTATTCAGCAGGCACTGCTGAATCATGAATCTGCCGGAAAACTACTTCGCCACCCTTCCCGCGCCGTTGAAACCAGCTACTTCGGCATGGACGAAGAGACCGGGCTTGAAGTGCGCGTTCGCCCGGACCTTGAAGTTGAAGTCAACAGTGTGCGCATCGGCGTAGACCTCAAGACGATCAGCATGGGGCGAGTTAAACAGGAAGGCCTTCGCGCCAAACTGCACCGGGAAATCATCGACCGTGATTACCACATCAGCGCTGCCATGTACTGCAATGTCGCCGACTTTGACCAGTTCTTCTGGATCTTCGTCAACAAAGACGAAGGCTATCACTGGGTGGCAGTTATCGAAGCGTCTGAAGATTTGCTCGACCTAGGGCTGCTGGAGTACCAGCGCACAATGCGAGCGCTAGCCCAGGCATATGACACCGACTGCTGGCCAGCGCCTGTTACTGAAGACTACACCGACGAACTGAACGACTTCGACCAACGCCGCCTTGAAGCGCTGCGTCTGGCTTAATGGAGGATTTGACCATGCAAAATACCAATATCATCACAACTGAGCAGGCTCCAAACACCATTTCTGCCAGCAACGCTGTATTCAACGTGCAGGCACTGGGGCAACTGACCGCATTCGCTGACCTGATGGCGCAGTCTGCCGTCACCGTTCCAAAGCATCTGGCGGGGAAACCTGCCGACTGCATGGCGATTGTTATGCAGGCTATGCAGTGGGGCATGAACCCTTACGCAGTAGCGCAGAAAACGCACCTGGTAAACGGCGTGCTGGGTTACGAGGCGCAACTGGTGAATGCGGTAATTTCCAGCTCAAGCGCTATTCAGGGGCGATTCCATTACGAGTACGGCGGTGACTGGGAAAAGATCGCCGGTCAAAAAGATGGTCGTGATGAGCTGGGCCTTTATATCCGTGTCGGCGCGGTCCTGCGCGGTGAAGCGGAGATCACCTGGGGTGAACCAATCTACCTGGCCGACATTACCACCAGAAACTCACCGTTGTGGAAGACGGCGCCGAAGCAGCAGATTGCGTACCTCGCAGTGAAGTACTGGGCGCGCCTGTACTGTCCGGAGGTTATCCTGGGCGTTTACAGCCCGGATGAAGTCGAGCCGCGCGCAGAGAAAGAGATTAACCCGGCGCCTCAGCGCGTAACCCTGAAAGAAATATCAAGTGACACTGTCACAACCACCAGCAGCGCGCGTGAATCCACTGTGAATGTTGATGCGATCGCTGACGAATTCCGGGAACGGATTGATGCCGCCGAAGATATCGACGCAGCGAAAGCCGTGGGCGAAGACATTAACCAGGCCAAGGCAACTCTGGGTTCAGCACTGTTCACCGAACTCAAGAACAAAGCCACGCAGCGTTATCACCGGGTGAATGCTCGCAACAAAATCGAGGCGACGATTAACTCCCTACCGTCTGCCGGCGAACCGGACGCAGCCGACTTGTTCACCAAGGCAGAAGCGACACTCACCGCCGCGCGCCGCCACTTGGGCGACGAACTTTACGAGCAGTTCCGCGTAACGCTCGACGACATGAAACCGGAATACGTTGGCTAACGGAGGTCGGCCCCGGCTGGGGCCGAATTATCAGCATGGTAGATAAATTTGAACGTCAGAAAGCGGTCGCTCATTACCTGCTCGAAAATCCGCAGGCCTGCCCCGCACAAATCAGTGAAGCGCTTTGCCTTACCGACCGGGCAACGCGCTACGTCATCGGGGTGATGACGGAAAGCGGCATGATTATCCGCACCCGAAATGCTATCGATGGCCGTATTCACAATTTCGTCGTAAGCGACTGGTATGCCGACGAACTGGTAAACGGACCCGCACCAGAGCCGACAGAGCGCGGTCAGTTACGACAGCTGCAGGCGACGGCCACGCAACTGGAAAAGCGCGGATTGTGGCGCCGGGCGGCTACCGTTTGGGCGGAGTTATCCCGCCTCCAGAAAACGGTCACTGGTGTTGCCCTGATCGCCTCTCAGCGTAACCGCTGCGTTCGGAGGGCCAGAGCATGAAGCTGATTAACCGCGGCAGTAAACAATCCCCGCTCGCGCGCCAGGCATGTGCGATAGCGCTGGAAACCCACCACCAGCGTTACGGTGACTACGGGCGCAGCAAAATGAAAGAGACGTACACGGTGCGTGTTGAAGGCGTGAAGGTCTGGGTGGAGGTGGTCAACCGTAGCCGCAGCTATGTGGCCACAGCAATGACCGGGATGCGCCGGCTGCGTGCGCTGCCGGGCCAGGTGAATTGAATAATACTGAAAATGGCCCGAAAAGGGCCACTGGAGAAAATGATGGATGATATTTTGCTGACTTCAGACCTGACCAGTCGATACAAAATCTCACGTAAAACCCTTTGGTCATGGCAGAGCGAAGAAACGATGCCACGTGGTTTTATCTGCCCTTTTCCACCGCCTGATTTTCCCGGTAACCCCAACCGATGGCGATCGGAGTCGGTGAAACAGTGGGAAAGAAAAAAGCGGATAAATTAGCTAAATGGCTCTCCGATAATCCCTTCCAGATGGCTCTGCCAGACGCGGAGCCAGTGTTTCTGGTCATCGATATAATCATGCAGGTTGTAATGCGCCATTACACCAACCATCTGATGACCGAGCAGCTTTTCAACTACATGAGGCGGGCAACCAAGCTCTGAGAGGTTCGTAGCGATCGTTCTCCTCATATCATGAAGGGACCACTCTTCCATTCCCGCCCCAGTCCATATGCTCCGTGCATAGTTTGAAGCTACTGGAGGGTGAACCGGTGAATCTTTTATTTTTCCACCAAGTAGACGCTGGGAGGTAACTAAGTGGACAGTATTGATTTTCTCAAGATGATTTCTCACCAGCGCCACGGCAGCATCGGAAAGCCCACGCCTCACGTGCACCCGAGTTTTATAGCTACCTGCAGGGACGTTCCACTCATTATCTTCTAAATGAAACCAGGCTCTTTCACTCAAGCGAATCTCCGCCGTTCGGCAGCCGGTCAACATGATGAACTTGACCAGGAAAACAGACTCGATTGACATGTGACTTTTTAGCCACTGATAGATAGTGCGCAACTCGCTATCATCAAGCCGGCGTGTTCTTTTCTTTGGTTTTTGCCCCACGTCAGTGGGTAAAAGCCCTTCCAGGGGGTTAGTCGAAATCACGCCCCTATTAATGCAAAACCGAAAAGCCCGCTTGCACAACGACAACATATAGTGGGCCATCACCCGGCTCTCGATTTTGTCGAAAAGCTCAATCCAATGAAGTTTTGTTGAGTTATCAACTTTCACATTCATCATCGGTTCAGCTATGTGCTTCGCGAAAACGAGACGGTAGTAATCGACTTTAGCCAGCCCATTGGCCATACAATACTTTTCGATCCAGTAGTTGAATGCATCAGCGACTAGCATCGAGTCTTGCTTGGTCAATTTTTCCAACTTAACCTGCTCTCTTGGATCAAGCCCTTCAGTAAGCCAGGTTCTGAATTGTTGGCGCCGTTCTCTTGCCTGAGCGATGCTCATTGCGGGATAATCACCAACATTGAGCTTTACCGCTTTTCCGGCCCACCGATAGCGGTAGAAAAATGAAATCTTGCCTGTCTGGCTGATTCTTGCATTTAGTCCGTGAGAATCTGAAACGACTTCGATATCATCCCGTTTCTTGCCAAGGGCCTTCCTGAGCTTTGTGTCAGTAATCATTGAATGGGTACACATTTGGCTTTTGAGTACGCAAAAGTGTACACAAAATCCTATGCTCAAAGATACTCGCTATGTAACACTCCCGCTCAAAGTGTAGTGATGAAAGGCAGGAAACCCAGACCAGGAAAGGCCTGAGCGTAACAGAACGTTTTTGAGCGGAATTCTTCGAAATAAGTTGAATGACAATATAAAAAGGTTTTTTGAGTTGCGCTAAGCAGCGCTGAAAAACAGAGGGCACCCAGACGGTGCCCTTTTAATCATCAGAGATCGTAGATGGCAAACAACAGGCAGTTACGCTGCCGGCCGACCAGGCACTTTCTGATGGAGTGGATGCGCATATTACGACGCGATTGTGCTTCAAGCCAACGCGCTTTGCGACGACTGGCCTGTCGCACCATCCGCCAACGCCCCACTTCCGGTCTACTACGCTTCATTTCTAACGCTCTTGCTAAAAAAGACGGCCCATTATAGCCCCTTGCTAATGGCTGACCAGCGGTTTCTCGTTGCGTTTTTATTTGCCAGATCTCTTCGGATGCGTAAACTCTTAACAACTGGCAAGCAAAAGGATTTTCGAAATATGACAACCGTGTACACCGTAGTAAGTTGGATGGCCATTCTGGGGTATTGGTTGTTAATCGCCGGGGTAACGTTACGTATTCTGATGAAGCGGCGCGCAGTGCCTTCAGCCATGGCCTGGCTGCTGATTATTTATATTCTCCCGTTGGTCGGTATCATCGCCTATCTTTCCCTGGGCGAGCTGCATCTCGGGAAACGCCGCGCCGAACGCGCGCGCGCGATGTGGCCATCAACCGCAAAGTGGTTGAACAATCTTAAGGCCTGCAAACATATCTTCGCCGAAAACAACAGCCAGGTCGCCTCTTCACTATTTAAACTCTGTGAACGCCGCCAGGGTATCGCGGGCCTCAAGGGTAATCAGCTACAGCTATTGACCGAGTCTGACGACGTGATGCAGGCAATCATTCGCGATATTCAGCTGGCGCGACACAATATTGAGATGGTCTTTTATATCTGGCAGCCTGGCGGTATGGCCGACCAGGTTGCGGAATCGCTGATGGCCGCAGCCCGTCGTGGCGTGCACTGCCGATTGATGCTGGACTCCGCGGGCAGCGTAGCCTTCTTCCGCAGCCCTTGGGCAGCCATGATCCGCAATGCGGGCATCGAGGTCGTTGAAGCGCTAAAGGTGAATCTGATGCGTGTATTCCTGCGCCGGATGGATTTACGCCAGCATCGCAAAATGATCATGATCGACAACTATATTGCCTACACCGGCAGTATGAACATGGTCGACCCGCGCTTCTTTAAGCAAGACTCTGGAGTCGGCCAGTGGATTGACCTGATGGCGCGTATGGAAGGCCCTATCGCCACCGGCATGGGCATCGTTTACTCCTGTGACTGGGAGATTGAGACCGGCAAACGCATTTTACCGCCGACGCCTGATCTCAATATCATGCCTTTTGAAGAAGCCAGCGGGCATACCATCCAGACGATTGCGTCCGGGCCTGGCTTCCCGGAAGACCTGATTCATCAGGCGCTGCTCACCGCGGCGTATTCCGCTCGCGAGTATCTGATCATGACGACGCCGTACTTTGTCCCGAGTGAGGATTTGCTGCACGCCATCTGCACCGCCGCGCAGCGTGGGGTTGATGTGAGCATCATCTTACCGCGTAAAAATGACTCGGTGCTGGTTGGCTGGGCCAGTCGAGCCTTCTTTACGGAACTGCTGGCGGCGGGCGTCAAAATCTATCAGTTTGAAGGGGGCTTGTTGCATACCAAGAGCGTGCTGGTCGACGGCGAGCTGAGTCTGGTCGGAACGGTTAACCTCGACATGCGCAGCCTGTGGCTCAACTTCGAGATTACGTTGGTGATAGACGATAGCGGATTCGGCAGCGATCTTGCGGCCGTACAGGACGACTATATTTCCCGTTCGCGTCTGCTGGATGCGCGACTGTGGGTGAAACGTCCATTCTGGCATCGCATCGCCGAACGACTGTTTTACTTCTTTAGCCCATTACTGTAAAACGTGCCCATTAGCACTCAACAGGTAGCCATCATGGATATGGATTTAAACAATCGTCTGACCGAAGATGAAACGCTCGAACAGGCTTATGATATTTTTCTTGAGCTTGCGGGTGACAACCTCGACCCGGCCGACATCATACTGTTCAATCTGCAGTTTGAAGAGCGCGGGGGCGCCGAGCTGTTTGACCCTTCCGAAGACTGGAAAGATCACGTGGATTTCGATCTGAATCCCGATTTCTTCGCCGAAGTCGTGATCGGTCTGGCGGAAACAGACGGCGGTGAGATTAACGACATTTTCGCCCGCGTGCTGCTGTGTCGCGAGAAAGATCACAAGCTTTGCCATATTCTCTGGCGCGAGTAATACGTTAAAGGGCAGCCACGCTGCCCTTTTTTATCGGCAAATTATTGTTGCCGAGGAAGTGCTGTACCGCAGCCGTTGCAATAGCGCGCGGTTGGCTCGTGGTGTCGCTGTTTACAATGCGGGCACACCCGTTCCTGACGACGTTTCTGGAATTCGCTGGTCATCTGCGCGGTAATAATCCCCGTCGGAATCGCGATCACGGAATAACCGATCAAAATCAGAATAGACGCCACCATTCTGCCCGCTGCGGTATGCGGTGTTATATCGCCATAGCCCACCGTCGTGACCGTAACAATCGCCCAATATACCGCCGTGCTCAACGTGGTAAAACCATTCACCGGCCCTTCTATGCCATACATAAGCGCTCCGGCCACGATCATCACGATGCCGATAAACGCGTAGAATAGAATAAGCTGATGTCGGGAGTTAACGATCGCGCTCCATAGACTGTTCAACGCAGGCATCAACCGGAGTAGCTTCAAAATTCGCAGTACGCGAATCACGCGCATCGCTCGCCAGGCAAACAAATATTCCACGCCGATTTCAGGCCATAGCATGATCACGTAAAACGGTAGAATGGTGGCGAGGTCGATAACCCCCCAGAAGCTGAAAACATAACGCGCGGGATTGGGCCAGCAGAATAGACGCAGGAAATATTCCAGCGTAAAGACCAGCGTAAAGGCAATTTCCAGCCAGACAAAAGCATGCCACTCATCGTAGGTCAGATGGTAGGTTGTCCCGATACCGGACTCAATAAAGATAGTGATAACGCTTAATAAGGCAAAACAACCGCACAGTGCTTCAAACCGGCGCCCGGTCCGCGTACGTTGATCGAATAAGAAATGATAAAGACGATGGCGCAAAGCGCTAATACCGGTCACGATGAAGCCTCGTATAAAGAATAAGGGCTGGCAACCTGCCAGCCCTGACGATTATAACGGGTCAACCTTGAGACAGGAAACGGCGTGACGGAAACTTCCTTCCAGAAGTGGACGCGTTTGCGCACATTCTGGCCCCGCCAGCGGGCAACGGGTACGGAATACACAGCCTGACGGCGGGTTGATCGGCGAAGGCAGTTCGCCTTCCAGAAGCTGAATGGTTTTATTCTGCTCCAGGTCGGGATCGGGCACCGGTACGGCGGACATCAGCGCCCTGGTGTACGGATGCAACGGGTTGTTGTACACCTCGTCGTAGGTGCCCAGCTCAACCGCATGCCCTAAATACATCACCAATACGCGATCGGAAATATGCTTCACCACCGCCAGATCGTGGGCAATGAAGATCAGCGACAGTCCCATCTCACGCTGTAGCTGCTGCAGCAGGTTGACCACCTGCGCCTGAATCGACACGTCCAGCGCCGAGACGGGTTCATCGCAGATAATCAGTTTCGGTTCAAGGATCAGCGCGCGCGCAATACCAATACGCTGGCACTGGCCGCCGGAAAACTCATGCGGATAACGGTTGACGAGGTTAGGCAGCAGCCCCACCTTCATCATCATGGTTTTCACTTTGTCGCGCACTTCCTGACGCGGCATTTTCGGATAGTAGGTACGCAGCGGCTCGGCGATGATCTCACCGATGGTCATACGTGGGTTCAACGACGCCAGCGGATCCTGGAAAATCATCTGAATATCGCTTCGCACATTGCGCCACTCATCCGGCTTCATGCCGAGCAGGTCTTTCCCCAGCCAGGCCACTTTACCGTCGGTGGCTTTCACCAGACCGATAATGGCTCGCGCAAAGGTTGATTTCCCGCAGCCGGACTCGCCTACTACCCCTAGCGTTTCGCCCTCATACAGTCGCAGCGTGACGCCATCGACTGCTTTCAGCGTTTTCGGCGGCTGCCAGAACCACTGCTTGCCATCTTTAATCTCGAAGTGGACCTTTAAATCCGCGATTTCGAGCAGTACTTTTCTTTCGTCAGTCACGGCGTTCATACCAGCTCCCCCACGGTCTTAAAGCAGGCACGTAAACGGCCTGGTGCAAACTCTTCCAGCGGCGGCGCGCTGCTGCAGGCCTCCATCGCATGCGGACAGCGAGGCTGGAACGGGCAGCCAGTCGGCAAACGTAACAAGTTTGGTGGGTTGCCAGGAATGGTCAGCAGCGATTCGCCTTCACCGTCCAGACGTGGAACCGCATTCAGCAGACCAATAGAGTACGGATGCGCAGGCTGATAGAAAACATCGCGCGCTTTGCCATATTCCATCGTGCGGCCTGCGTACATCACCAGCACCTTATCGCAGATCCCTGCAACGACGCCGAGATCGTGGGTAATCATGATAATCGCTGTATTGAATTCACGCTTAAGTTCGTTCAACAACGTCATAATCTGCGCCTGAACGGTCACGTCCAGCGCGGTGGTGGGCTCATCGGCAATCAGCAGTTTTGGCCGACACAGCAAAGCCATCGCGATCATCACGCGCTGACGCATGCCGCCGGAAAATTCGTGCGGATACATTTTCATCCGCTTGCGCGCTTCCGGCATTTTGACCGCATCCAGCATTTTGACCGACTCTTCAAACGCTTCAGCCTTGCCCATGCCTTTATGCAGCATCAGCACTTCCATCAGCTGCTCGCCTACCCTCATATATGGGTTCAGGGAGGTCATGGGATCCTGGAAAATCATCGAAATCTGCTCGGCGCGCAGTTTGTTTAGCGCATGTTCCGGCAGGTTGAGGATCTCTTTCCCGTTAAACAGCGCCGAACCGCCGATCCGTCCATTACTCGCCAGCAACCCCATCAGCGCAAACGCGGTTTGTGATTTACCCGAACCGGATTCACCTACAATACCCAGCGTCTCGCCCGCATGCAGACTGAAGTTGAGGTCATTGACGGCAGTCACATCGCCGTCAGGCGTTTTAAAGGTGACGCGCAGATCTTTTACGTCCAGCAACCGCTGCGACGTTGTTGCCGTTTCAATTATGCTCATGGCAACACTCCTTAACGGTCTTTCGGATCGAGGGCATCACGCAGGCCATCGCCGATAAAGTTGAAACAAAACAGCGTCACGACCAGGAATCCAGCCGGGAACAGCAGCAGCCACGGCGACACTTCCATCGAGTTGGCGCCATCGCTTAGCAGCGCGCCCCAACTGCTCAGTGGCTCCTGCGTTCCCAGACCGAGGAAGCTCAGGAAGGATTCGAACAGAATCATGCTTGGCACCAACAGTGAGGCATACACGACGACGACCCCGAGCACGTTCGGTACGATATGACGGATAACGATGCTGGCAGTAGAGACGCCGCCGACCTGGGCCGCCTCAATAAACTCTTTACGTTTCAGGCTAAGCGTCTGACCGCGCACAATACGCGCCATATCCAGCCAGGAAACCATCCCGATAGCAACGAAAATCAGCAGGATGTTTTGGCCAAAGAAGGTTACCAGCAAAATCACGAAGAACATGAACGGGAAGGAGTTGAGAATTTCCAGCAGGCGCATCATCACCGAATCGACTTTACCGCCGAGATAGCCAGAGAGCGAGCCGTACAACGTCCCCACGATAACGGCCACCAACGCAGCGGCAATGCCCACCATCAGTGAGATACGCCCACCGATTGCCACACGAACCAGCAGGTCACGCCCGGAAGAGTCGGTACCAAAGTAGTGCCCGGACTCCATATCCGGCGCATTGGACATCATGCCCCAATCCGTATCAAAGTAGGAAAACTGCGATACCATCGGTGCCAGCGTCACGAAGAGTGCAATCAGCACCAGCACAATGAGGCTGGCAACCGCCGCACGGTTATGCATAAAGCGCCGGCGCGCGTCCTGCCACAGACTGCGCCCTTCGACTTCCAGCTTCTCACTGAAACTCTCCAGCGCCTCGCTGTTCTTTTTACTTAACATCATAGCGAGCTCCAGCCTTAGTAACGGATTTTCGGATCGATAACGGCGTAAAGAACGTCTACCACCGCGTTAAACAGGATCGTTAATGCGCCAACCAGAATCGTCAGGCTAAGCACCAGGGAGTAATCGCGGTTAAGCGCTCCGTTAACGAACAACTGTCCAATCCCCGGCAAGCCGTAGATGGTTTCAATCACCATCGAACCGGTAATAATACCGACGAAGGCCGGCCCCATATACGAAAGTACCGGCAGCAGCGCGGGTTTTAACGCGTGGCGGAAAATAATGCGCCGCATCGGTAGCCCTTTTGCGCGCGCGGTCCGAATAAAGTTGGAGTGTAAAACTTCAATCATCGAGCCACGGGTAATACGCGCGATACTGGCGATATAGGCCAGAGACAGCGCGACCATCGGCAGGATCATGAATTTGAGCGCACCACCGTTCCAGCCCCCACCGGGGAGCCAGTGCAGCGTAATCGCAAATATCATGACCAGCAGCGGCGCGACAACGAAGCTGGGTATCACTACACCGGTCATCGCCACCCCCATCACCGCATAATCCCATTTAGTGTTCTGTTTTAATGCCGCAATCACGCCCGCCGTGACGCCAAAAATAACCGCCAGCAGAAATGCCGCCGCGCCTAATTTGGCCGACACCGGGAAGCTCACTGCCACCAGATCGTTAACGGAATAATCTTTATATTTAAAGGAAGGGCCGAAATCACCGTGTGCTAACTGCTTCAGGTAATTACCGTACTGCACCAGGATAGGATCGTTTAAGTGATATTTTGCTTCGATGTTGGCCATGACTTCGGGCGGCAGCGTACGCTCGCCCGTAAACGGGCTGCCCGGCGCAAGGCGCATCATGAAGAAGGAGATCGTAATAAGGATAAATAGCGTCGGAATCGCTTCCAGACAGCGACGTAATATAAATTTCAACATTGCCCGTACCTTCTGGCATGTGCCTTTGCACTGCTCTCAAATAAGACACGATGGGGCGAGTTCACGCTCGCCCCACGTATTGCCATTAATGCTTGATAACGTACAGATCTTTGGTATAGACGTTATCCATCGGGTCTTTACCGGTGTAGCCGCCAACCCATGGTTTCACCAGGCGGGCGTTAACGTAGTAATAGACCGGTACGATAGCGGTATCTTTATCCAACTGCTGCTCAGCCTTCGCATACGCGGCGGTACGCTGCTCTTCGTTGGCGGCTTTTACCGACTCAGCCATGATCTTATCGAACGCTTCGCTCTTATAGTGAGCGGTGTTCATCGAGCTGCCGGACAGCATGGTGTTCAGGAATGAAGTCGGTTCGTTGTAGTCCGCACACCAGCCGGCGCGCGCGACATCGTAGGTCCCCTGGTGACGCGTGTCGAGGAAGGTCTTCCACTCCTGGTTCACCAGCTTCACTTCAACGCCCAGGTTCTTACGCCACAGCGATGCCGCAGCAATAGCCAGCTTCTTGTGTAAATCTGAGGTGTTGTACAACAGGTTGAAGGTCAACGGTTTATCGGCGGTATAACCCGCTTCTGCCAGCAGTTTTTTACCTTCTTCATTACGTTTTTCTTGCGACCATTTGAACCACTCAGGCTCGGTCAGCTTCGCGCCATCGGTATAAGGCGGCGTGTAACCATAAGCCGGCAGGTCACCCTGGCCCTTCACTTTGTTGGCGATGATATCGCGATCCAGCCCCAGCTTCAGCGCGGTACGTACGCGAGCATCGGTAAACGGCGCTTTCTGGTTATTGATTTCGTAGTAATAAGTACACAGGTACGGGTCGACGTGAACTTCGTTCGGGATTTCTTTTTTCAGCTTCTGGAACAGCTCAATTGGCAGCTGGTTATAGGTCATATCCAGCTCACCGCTGCGGTAGCGGTTTACGTAGGTCACTTCGGAAGACGTCGGCAACCAGGTCACCTGGTCAATAACGGTTTTCTTGTTATCCCAGTACTGTGGGTTACGTTCCATCACGATACGTTCGTTAACAACCCAGTCTTTCAGGGTGTACGCGCCGTTGGTAACGATGTTGCCCGGCTGGGTCCATTTCTCGCCGAATTTCTCGATCGCCGGTTTGTAAACCGGAGACATAGCCGGGTTCACCAGCAGCTTGTAGAAATACGGTACTGGCTCACTCAGCGTCACTTCCAGCGTGTGATCATCGATCGCTTTCACGCCCAGTTCGCTCGGCGCTTTTTTACCGTCGATAATTTCATCAACGTTCACAATATGGCCGTACTGCGGATAGCTGGCGTAGGGCGATGCGGTTTTCGGATCGACCAGGCGCTGCCAGCTATAAACGAAATCTTGTGCGGTAACCGGTTCGCCGTTGGACCATTTGGCATCTTTACGCAGATGGAATGTCCAGACTTTAAAGTCTTTATTGTCCCAGCTTTCGGCGACGCCCGGAATCGGGTGACCGTCTTTTGGAGAGGTATTCAGCAACCCTTCGAACAGGTCGCGGCTGATATTCGCCTCTGGCACCCCTTCAATTTTATTTGGGTCGAGAGACTGCGGTTCAGCGCCGCTATTTCTTACCAGCGTTTGTTTGCTCGCTAACTCGGTGCCTGCAGGAACATCTGCAGCCATTACGTTCCCTGCGATCAGCGCTGTGAGAATGCCAGCCGCAACCAGGCTTTTTTTTGTGATGATGGACATTGTGTTGATACTCCGTTCATTATTATTACTGACTGTCGTCAGCCTGTTTAGTCCCCTTTCGGGTTCCTGTACAGCGCAGGAGATTTTTGCGTCTGCCAGGTCATTTACTGCCTGCTATCACCGACTTTTTTATTACGGCCGCTCTTATGGCAGCCTGACGTCGATTCATTAAAGCCTCCCCCCTGTCGGGACGCTTTTCTTATTCTGTTCATAACTGCTTACAAGTAGAAACAGTTATCGTTTACATAACTTTATCTTGCGAATAACTCAGGCCGGAAAGTACCAAATGCCGATTATCGCCGCCAATATAATTTGCAAATTTGTTAACCAATTCTCTTTTAGTCAGCAAACCCGCGTGTTTACAACAGCGTATTCACAAAACATGATTTTCTTAAATCTATAATTATCAGATAGATATACAAAAAACGATTGCCATCCCTCGCAGATCCAGCATCAGAGGCTGTTTTTTGTACAAAAAATTAACAGTTGCTTATTTTTTAGCACATAACTCTGCCGGCAAACTGAAATTACTAATATCATTTCAATTATCCAACAGCAAGCCCCAGAGTATCGTGTGAAAGAAATAACATTTATGTGGCGGGTAGCTGAATGGCGAGGAAAAACTAACCTATTGAAGATTATGATTTTTTTTAAACATTCGAATTGTTTATTTCTAGAACAACACGCGAAATGAGAGATATGTTTTTCTGATATTAACGGCAACAATAGTTCCGATCGCCCTACCGTCGCCGCAGAATAATTAACCGACCAGCCCCGGGAAGATAGATTTGATGCCGGTCACAATGAATTCAATGCCCAACGCCATCAGCAACAAACCCATAATTCGGGTCACGACGTTAATTCCCGTTTGCCCCAGCATACGCACCAACCAGGGAGAAAGACGAAAAATGCCCCAACAGCACCAGGCAAATAGCGCAATAGATAAGGAAAAACCCAGGAGATAGGTCAGCGAATGATAGCGTGTGCCCCATACGATCGTAGAGCTAATTGCACCTGGCCCCGCCATCAGCGGCAAAGCCAGCGGTACAACGCCCAAACTTTCGCGCACGGCCGTCTCTGACTTCTCTTGTTTGTTCTGCTTATCTTCTCCCAGCTTACCGCTAATCATCGACATCGCAATCGAGACCACCAGGATCCCGCCGGCAATGCGGAAGGAGTCAATCGAAATACCGAAGAGTTGCAGGATCAGGTCGCCGAGGAAGAGTGAAGTCAACAGAATAATGGCTACCGACAGACTCGCGGTCAGGTTGGTTTTATTACGCACCGCTGCCGTTTGATTGCTCGTCAGGCTAATGAAAACGGGAATCAGCCCTACCGGGTTCACCAACGCAAACAGTCCAATAAAGAACTTAAAGAAAATAGGAAAATCAAACAACGTCTGAATCACGTTAACCCCGGCGCATCATTAAAAGTTGTCGTTGACGAACAGCAAATCGAGAGTGGCGCAGACAATACCCTTTTTATCGACCATCTTCACCAGAATTATCCAGAAAAATGAGGCAAAAACAGAGTGTTATATATTTGTGTAAAGTATGCTAATGTTTACAGCACCGATACTCACGAATGATTAACAGTTCCTACATTTTGCTAAAAACGGCCTGCTGAAAGGTGTCAGCTTAGCCTAAATTTGATTTAGATCACGTAAATCGTACTCAGAAGTGGGTAATCTGCTTACACCGAAAGAGAAGCGGCCTCATAAATAAGTCGTATTTTTTCCGGTGAGCTCCTTGGCTAAATCGAAGCTCTTTTAGTAAATCAGTGAATCAGTTCGTGGGTAACGCCTTGTTTCCTTAACTTTTTCGCCAGCTGCAGGTGATTTGTCTATACTGACTTGTCGAGCAGATGATTCACTAAAAAAGTTTAACATTATCAGGAGAGCATTATGGCTGTTACTAATGTCGCTGAACTTAACGCACTCGTAGAGCGCGTAAAAAAAGCCCAGCGTGAATATGCCAGTTTCACTCAAGAGCAAGTTGACAAAATCTTCCGCGCCGCCGCTCTGGCCGCTGCAGATGCTCGAATCCCTCTCGCCAAAATGGCTGTTGCCGAATCCGGCATGGGTATTGTTGAAGACAAAGTGATCAAAAACCACTTCGCTTCAGAATATATCTACAACGCCTATAAAGATGAAAAAACCTGTGGCGTGCTGTCTGAAGACGACACTTTCGGTACTATCACTATTGCTGAACCTATCGGCATCATCTGCGGTATCGTACCAACAACTAACCCAACGTCTACTGCTATCTTCAAATCGCTGATCAGCCTGAAGACGCGTAACGCCATCATTTTCTCTCCGCACCCGCGTGCAAAAGATGCGACCAACAAAGCGGCTGACATCGTTCTGCAGGCTGCCATCGCAGCCGGCGCACCGAAAGATCTGATCGGCTGGATTGATCAACCGTCTGTTGAACTGTCTAACGCCCTGATGCACCACCCGGACATCAACCTGATCCTCGCGACCGGTGGTCCAGGTATGGTTAAAGCGGCATACAGCTCCGGTAAACCAGCTATCGGCGTAGGCGCAGGTAACACCCCGGTTGTTATTGATGAAACCGCTGATGTGAAACGTGCTGTTGCATCCGTTCTGATGTCTAAAACCTTCGATAACGGCGTAATCTGTGCTTCTGAACAGTCTGTTGTTGTTGTTGATTCCGTATACGATGCAGTGCGTGAGCGTTTCGCGACTCACGGAGGCTACCTGCTGCAGGGTAAAGAGCTGAAAGCCGTTCAGGACGTTATCCTGAAGAATGGCGCGCTGAATGCCGCTATCGTTGGTCAGCCGGCATACAAAATTGCTGAACTGGCAGGCTTCTCCGTACCGGAAACCACTAAGATTCTGATCGGTGAAGTTAAGGTTGTTGACGAAAGCGAACCGTTTGCACACGAAAAACTGTCTCCGACGCTGGCGATGTATCGTGCGAAAGACTTCGAAGATGCCGTGGACAAAGCTGAAAAACTGGTTGCGATGGGCGGTATCGGTCATACCTCTTGCCTGTACACCGACCAGGATAACCAGCCGGAACGCGTTGCTTACTTCGGTCAGATGATGAAAACCGCGCGTATCCTGATCAACACCCCGGCTTCTCAGGGTGGTATCGGCGACCTGTACAACTTCAAACTCGCACCTTCCCTGACTCTGGGTTGTGGTTCCTGGGGTGGTAACTCCATCTCTGAAAACGTTGGTCCTAAGCACCTGATCAACAAGAAAACCGTTGCTAAGCGAGCTGAAAACATGTTGTGGCACAAACTTCCGAAATCTATCTACTTCCGCCGTGGCTCACTGCCAATCGCGCTGGATGAAGTGATTACCGATGGCCACAAACGTGCGCTGATCGTGACCGACCGCTTCCTGTTCAACAACGGCTACGCAGATCAGATCACTTCTGTTCTGAAAGCGGCTGGCGTTGAAACCGAAGTGTTCTTCGAAGTTGAGGCTGACCCGACTCTGACTATCGTCCGTAAAGGTGCGGACCTGGCGAACTCGTTCAAACCAGACGTGATCATCGCGCTGGGCGGCGGTTCCCCGATGGACGCAGCAAAAATCATGTGGGTCATGTACGAGCACCCGGAAACCCACTTCGAAGAACTGGCGCTGCGCTTTATGGACATCCGTAAACGTATCTACAAGTTCCCGAAAATGGGCGTGAAAGCAAAAATGGTTGCTATCACTACCACTTCCGGTACCGGTTCTGAAGTGACGCCGTTTGCGGTTGTTACCGACGACGCAACTGGCCAGAAATACCCGCTGGCAGACTATGCGCTGACTCCGGATATGGCGATTGTTGACGCGAACCTGGTCATGGATATGCCGAAGTCACTTTGTGCATTCGGTGGTCTGGATGCGGTAACTCACGCCCTGGAAGCTTACGTTTCCGTACTGGCTTCTGAGTTCTCCGACGGTCAGGCTCTGCAGGCTCTGAAACTGCTGAAAGAAAACCTGCCAGCGTCCTACCATGAAGGTTCTAAGAACCCGGTAGCGCGTGAGCGCGTTCACAGTGCAGCGACGATTGCCGGTATCGCGTTTGCTAACGCCTTCCTGGGTGTATGTCACTCTATGGCGCACAAGCTGGGCTCTCAGTTCCACATTCCTCACGGTCTGGCGAACGCCCTGCTGATCAGCAACGTTATTCGTTACAACGCGAACGACAACCCGACTAAACAGACCGCATTCAGCCAGTATGACCGTCCGCAAGCACGTCGTCGCTACGCTGAAATCGCTGACCATCTGGGTCTGTCTGCGCCGGGCGACCGCACTGCAGCGAAAATTGAAAAACTGCTGGGCTGGCTGGACGAAATCAAAGCTGAACTGGGTATTCCTAAGTCTATCCGTGAAGCTGGCGTGCAGGAAGCTGACTTCCTGGCACACGTTGACAAACTGTCTGAAGATGCGTTTGACGACCAGTGCACCGGCGCTAACCCGCGTTACCCGCTGATTTCTGAACTGAAACAGATTCTGCTGGATACCTACTACGGTCGTGACTTCGTTGAAGACGCTCCGGCAGCAGAGAAGAAAGAAGCCGCTCCGGCGAAAGCTGAGAAAAAAGCGAAGAAATAATCCGCTTTAACGCTCGCTGAAAAGCCTAAGCAAAAAGCCCCATCATAATGATGGGGCTTTTTTTATCTTTGCAAACATCGCCGAAAATAAATGCGCGTTTGGGCTCCATATCCCTCAGAGCCTCAAACGCGCGTAGAGACGTTTAGCAGGATCGGCAGCTTAGACGATGCTGATCCTGAATAACGGCCAGAGAGCCCTTCTCAAGCGCCTCCTTGTAGTGTTTACGGCAAACGGACACGTAGCGCTCGTTGCCCCCAATCACCACCTGCTCACCTTCGTTGTACGGACGACCTTCCTGATCGAGTCGCAGCACCATGCTAGCCTTACGGCCGCAGAAACAGATGGTTTTTAATTCCACCAGCTTGTCAGAGAGCGCCAGTAAATATTGGCTACCGCTGAATAACTCGCCGCGGAAATCCGTTCTCAGTCCGTAGCACAACACCGGGATATCCAGATTATCAACCACGTCAGAAAGCGCGTAGACCTGTTCACGCGTAAGGAACTGGCATTCATCGACCAGCACGCAGTTAACCCGCTCACGCGCGTTCTCGGCGCTAATTTCGGCAAACAGGTTACTGGTCTGATTAAACAGCTTTGCCGGCGAGGATAAACCAATTCGTGAGCTCACTTTACCCGCGCCGAAACGATCGTCTATTTCTGCGGTATAAACGATAGTGCGCATACCGCGCTCCTGGTAGTTGTATGACGACTGCAACAGGGCGGTCGACTTCCCGGCGTTCATTGCTGAGTAGTAGAAATAAAGTTGTGCCATTGGCTGCAAAATCCTAATCGATGCGTTTTTTAAACGGCGTGCAGTGTAACATATTTTGCCCACAGGCTTCCTGTGTCCTCTTCACCATTGCGAGTGAGGATAACTCTCGATAATCCCCCTGATACGACTGAAATCATCAGAAAAACCGATATTTTACGTCACTGCCGTTGCTGCCCTGCATATTTATCCCTTTGGCCGAGGTAACTTCATCATAAATCTGAAATAGTTAACCATGTATCCCCCCAGAGGCGCATACGGACAGCGGTCCATCACGGTAAAATAGCTAGCGAGGTTAATAGTTGAAAAGATTAATGAGTCTGTCTTAAAAAATGTGATCGCCACCAATTTGTGTAGCGAGTTGCTGGCCATTGTTATCTGTAAATTAAACTGCCTCAGGTTGAAATAACATCGTCATAACTATGGGCTTAAAGCCTATAACCCTGATTCCGCCTGATGTATTGCCAATGTTTACATCACGAAACCGTTTTCTTAGCCCCTAAATTTACCCATACAGGCTCTGAGGCAAATAGATGAATAGGGTTAAGGAATGCGCGGCAAAAGCCCAGCCAGGCCGTAAAGTGGTTGAGTCACGCAATCATTCATTGTTGATAGGGTAATGCACGAAATGGATGCATGCTGGCTAATACATAAGGTTGATATTTACCCGTACGGGGTATATTTATACACTTCCCGCCATCACCGGACCGCTCGTTATCCCGCAGCGGCTCCTGGCAATAAGTGCGAAAAGATGAGTAAGCGTGCCCACAATTTAACTTATAAATATTAATGACAGCATCAAATAACACGTTATTTTGAATTCCTTACATTCTTCCCTATTGCACATCTGATTTTATCGCTCTATTATTAGTTCAACAAACCACCCCACAATATAAGTTTGAGATTACTACAATGAGCGAAGCACTTAAAATTTTGAACAACATCCGTACTCTTCGTGCGCAGGCAAGAGAATGCACCCTTGAAACGCTTGAAGAAATGCTGGAAAAATTAGAAGTTGTTGTTAACGAACGTCGCGAAGAAGAAAACGCTGCTGCTGCAGAAATCGAAGAGCGTACCCGTAAACTGCAACAATATCGTGAAATGCTGATTGCTGACGGTATTGATCCGAACGAACTGCTGAATAGCATGGCTGCTGCCAAGACTGGCACCAAAGCTAAACGCGCTGCGCGTCCGGCTAAATATAGCTATGTTGATGAAAACGGCGAAACCAAAACCTGGACCGGCCAGGGCCGTACCCCGGCAGTAATCAAAAAAGCGATGGACGAACAGGGTAAATCTCTGGACGATTTCCTGATCAAGGATTAATCCTGACGCTTTGTAAGAATCCCGCTACGGCGGGATTTTTTA
>NZ_LXEU01000043.1 GCF_001654985.1 Kluyvera georgiana ATCC 51603 | reverse complement strand
ATCAGGCAATCGCCTTTAGCTTGATAACGCCATCGCACAAGCACGCTCATTTTTTATCCTTTCGTGTTATTTAAATAAAAAAAGCCGGGTTTCCCCGGCTTTTTTTGCACTCACGATATTACTTCGCGATGCCCAGCGTGTCTTGCAGCCACGCTTTGAAGTCTTCACCCAGCGTATTATGGCGAATACCGTATTCGACAAATGCCTGCATATACCCCAGCTTATTACCACAATCATGGCTTTTGCCCTTCATATGGTACGCTTCCACGGTCTCTTTTTCGATCAGCATATCGATAGCATCAGTCAGTTGAATCTCGTCGCCTGCGCCTGGAGGTGTTTTCGCCAGCAGCGGCCAAATTTCCGCGCTCAGAACATAGCGACCGACTACCGCAAGGTTAGACGGTGCAACGTCGGCTTTTGGTTTCTCAACCACGCCAACCATCGGCACGCTGTCGCCTGGATTCAGGGGCGCGCCTTTGCAATCCACTACGCCGTAGGCGGTAACGTCAGCAACCGGCTCAACCATGATCTGGCTTGCGCCCGTTTCGTCAAAGCGCGCAATCATCTCAGCCAGGTTATCGCGGCTCAGGTCGGATTCATATTCATCAAGAATAACGTCCGGCAGGATGACGGCGACAGGTTCATCGCCAACGACAGGATGTGCGCACAGCACCGCGTGGCCCAGGCCTTTTGCCAACCCCTGACGTACTTGCATAATCGTGACGTGTGGCGGGCAAATAGACTGCACTTCTTCCAGAAGCTGACGTTTTACACGCTTCTCCAGCATGGCTTCAAGCTCAAAGCTGGTGTCGAAATGGTTTTCAATAGAATTCTTGGAAGAATGGGTAACCAGTACAATTTCGGTGATACCAGCTGCGATACACTCGTTCACGACATACTGAATTAAAGGCTTATCTACCAGCGGCAACATTTCCTTAGGAATTGCTTTGGTAGCAGGCAACATCCTTGTACCTAATCCGGCAACCGGGATAACAGCCTTTCTTACTTTCGAACTTAGGGCAGCCATTCAAATCTCCTGAACTGTTCAAACTTTGAACTTGCTCGTTAATTAATAACGCGTCGAGTATATCATCACAACCTACTGAGGCTGCTCTGAAAAGGACGCGATGACCTCGAATTAAGATTTATACTCGAAAGCCCGGCTGAAGGAGGAGCGCTGCCCATATACTTCGTGCTGACATTAAACTCCGCCGCCGAAGATAACGGGTCCGTTCAACGCACCAGCACGCTGAAGTATGACGAGTATATCCACATCAATTTTCCAGATAGTAGCACCACGGCAGAAAAGCCGTTAAAGCTATCCCTGTAAAAAAATGCGTTTGCTCATTCCGCAGACAACATTAAGCGTAAACGGCCACCATTTCCCCAAATCTGACACTGCCACGAAGTACAGCGCTGGCTTATTTGGTTGAGATAAGCATTACCCAACGTACCCAGCGGTACGCCATTGCTTATTTGTATTTGATGTTCGCCGGTATTTAATGTGCCGTTTAAGCCAGCGGATACCAGGATGAGATTTTTTAACCCGCTATGATAATAACCCACAAGCAGCGGGAACTGACCGGGAAGATCTGCCTGACGCAAAAGCTGATTGACCTGCTTTAGCAAACTCCCTAATTCTGGTAGTCGCTGGCCTTGATGCGCCAACTGTTCTTGCAGGAGACCATTAAATAGCACGCGTAATAATAACGCCGCCAGAACCCCATTATCGCCCGCACGGGTAACATCCAGGCAATAAAATGCCAAATCGTGCTCAGAAAGCGGCGCAATATCCAAAACCAGACCAGGCGCATCGACCGCCATCAGCTGACGATAATTTATCCGGCAGTGCGATATTTTTTGCTGAACCGGCGGCTGCAACTCTTGTAAAAGTTTTGCCGCCGCTGCGGGGTTGCTCACTAGCGCATCCCAGTCTTCAAATAGCCGCTCTTCTTCCTCCACCCGGGAATTAAACATATTGGGGTACAGGCAGGCCAATACGGTTTCCCGCAGACGATTCAAATCCTTAACCGGTTTTAATAACACGTCCTGAACGCCAAGACGCAGCGCTTTGGCTATATCGGCCATATTTTCGGTCGCGGAAATGATAAGAATAGGTAGCGCATCACCGGCATTGCGTAGGTGCTCTACCAGCTGCAAGCCGTTCATGCGCGGCATTGCCAGGTCACAGATCATCAGATCGGGCCTTTGGCTTTCCAACTGCGAAAGCGCATCAATGCCGTCCTGAGCCAGTAGCGTGCGTGCGCCGAGCGACGAAAGCCATGAATCCATAAGTGAGCGGAAAACCGGTTCGTCTTCGACAATCAAAATCTGTTTTCCCGCCAACGGCTGCGTCATGATGTCTCCCCTGCCCGACGATATCTAAATAGTGGCATGCTATTGTGATAATCGCCTTTCAGAATTTGCTGAAGTAGTCGAAAAAAATGCCTTAAGTCGAACTCTGTACCAAAGGCAGTAGCTCATCTGTCTTTTTTTCAACCGCTTGTTGACCCGCGGCTATTGCAGATGAAGCTCGATGAAAATCCAGAGTTGAAATCTGGGGACAAAACGGCTGTAACAGAATGTCCGGCGGGTCACCCGCCATGCGGTTACGTTTGAGCCGATTTTCCAGCACCTGGATTGAGGTTGTCATAATTTCCATTGCTGTGGGCGCAACCACCGACCGGCGAGAAGCAACGCGCCCTAACCGGGAGCGCAGGCGCTCATGCCATGATAGCTCATCTGGCGATTCATTCATCTCTACATCGGGCTGAATATTGACGGACAGGAGATCCTGCTGCATAAGGTGTGCGTCATGTTGCAAATCGACCGCAATAACGATATCGGCCCCCAACGCACGTGTTAGCGAAACCGGTACCGGGTTGACTACCGCGCCATCCACTAACCAGTAACCGTTATGCTGCACCGGCGCCATCAGCCCT
Organism: Kluyvera georgiana ATCC 51603; assembly: GCF_001654985.1. GTDB lineage: Bacteria > Pseudomonadota > Gammaproteobacteria > Enterobacterales > Enterobacteriaceae > Kluyvera > Kluyvera georgiana. Next base: position 101,012 of record NZ_LXEU01000043.1, on the reverse strand, counting down.
GGAATACTGCACGAAGCTCGAACCGCCATATGCAAATCGCCTTCGGTAAACCACAGCTCACGACCGGTGCTTAGGTTCGTCGCCACCGCCGCAAAACGACGCTCACACTGTTCGATCGTGTCGTTCGGCATAATCTGCCGATAGTGATTAAAGACGCGCTCGCCGCGAAGCAGGCCGCCCCGCCGCCATGATAAATCCATCAGACGTAGCACGTCCCAGTAGCTGAATGAACAGACCCACTTTTCCAGCGCCGGGAGATGATTGCTGGCGTAAGCCGCCCCTACCAGCGAACCAATGGAACATCCGGCAACGATATCAATCTCTATTCCCATTTTCTGCAGCGCTTTAATCACGCCAATATGCGACCAGCCCCGCGCCGCCCCTGAACCTAACGCCAGGCCAATTTTAATCTTTCTCATTGTTACCGATAAACATCCTCTTGCTTCTGGCGTGGCATCATCTCCATCGCTCGGTTACCATAGTGCTATCGGGCGTAACGTCGCCGTTAATTTATCGCTTCAGGGAGATCTCTTTGTCTGAACTTTGCCCCTGTGGGAGCGCTCTCGAGTATAGCTTATGTTGCCAGCGTTATCTGTCGGGCAACGAAGTCGCACCGAGCCCATCACACCTTATGCGCTCACGCTATTGCGCCTTCGTGAAGAAGGATGCAGATTATCTGGTGAAAACCTGGCATCCCACATGTCAGGCTGGCGCGTTTCGCGATGAAATCCATAGCGGTTTTGCTCATACCGAATGGCTAGGGCTGACCGTTTTCGCTGCCGAAGATGGCCGCCACGAGAATGAAGGTTTTGTCAGCTTCGTCGCTCGTTTCCGTGAACATAACAAGAATGGCGCCATCATTGAGCGTTCACGATTCTTAAATGAAAACGGTCAGTGGTACTATATCGACGGTACGCGGCCAGTGATTGGCAGAAACGATCCCTGCCCTTGCGGTTCAGGGAAAAAATTTAAAAAATGCTGCGGGCAGTAAACGCCCGACAACAGCTTCGCAAACATTATCAACAGGATTTACCCGGCAATGCATTCCATCCAACGAAAAGTTCTACGCACCATCTGTCCTGACCAGAAAGGCCTGATCGCGCGCATCACCAACATCTGCTACAAACACGAGCTGAACATCGTGCAGAATAACGAATTTGTCGATCACCGCACCGGGCGTTTCTTTATGCGTACCGAACTGGAAGGCATCTTCAACGACTCTACCCTGCTTGCAGATTTAGACAGCGCGCTGCCGGAAGGTTCCGTACGTGAGCTTAACCCTGCGGGCCGCCGCCGTATCGTCATTCTGGTCACAAAAGAAGCCCACTGTCTGGGCGACCTGCTGATGAAAGCTAACTACGGTGGACTGGACGTTGAAATTGCCGCCGTCATCGGGAACCACGAAACGCTGCGTTCGCTGGTTGAACGCTTTGGTATTCCGTTCCAGCTGGTCAGTCATGAAGGTCTGGCACGTGAAGAACATGACCAGCAGATGGCCGATGCCATTGAAGCCCACCAGCCGGATTATGTCGTCCTCGCCAAATACATGCGCGTGCTGACACCGGAATTTGTCGCTCGCTTCCCGAATAAAATCATCAATATTCACCACTCGTTCCTGCCCGCATTTATCGGCGCGCGTCCGTACCATCAGGCCTATGAGCGCGGCGTGAAAATTGTCGGCGCGACCGCTCACTACGTGAACGATAACCTGGATGAAGGCCCGATCATCATGCAGGACGTTATCCACGTCGACCACACCTACACGGCAGAAGATATGATGCGAGCCGGACGTGACGTGGAGAAAAACGTATTGAGCCGCGCGCTGTATCAGGTGCTGGCGCAGCGTGTTTTCGTTTACGGTAATCGCACGATTATTCTTTAATCGTTAGCGAAATGAATTGATTAGCTTTAACCCGGTGCGGATAAAAAGCAGGCAAACAGTTCATTTTCGATAAACGAATGCTTTACAGCGGCGCGTCATTTGATATGATGCGCCCCGCTTCCCGAGAAGGAAGCAGGCCAGTAAAACCAAGCATTACCCCAGTGGTGGGGTTCCCGAGCGGCCAAAGGGAGCAGACTGTAAATCTGCCGTCATCGACTTCGAAGGTTCGAATCCTTCCCCCACCACCATTATTCACTACAGTAATGTAGTAAACTCGATGAGCAATGCAGAAGTTTGCGCTTGTCGGGGAAGGGTGAGAACCTTCGATTAAGGTTCGGTTCGAGCGAATGCGAGAGAACGTTGCCGACGGCAACGGCCCGTAGGGTGAGGAGCGAAGCGACAAATAATCCTTCCCCCGCCCCATCTTCAAGCTTTACCTACAATTTGAATTACCCCAGTGGTGGGGTTCCCGAGCGGCCAAAGGGAGCAGACTGTAAATCTGCCGTCATCGACTTCGAAGGTTCGAATCCTTCCCCCACCACCATCACTTCCTGATAACTCCCGCTTTAATCAAAACGTTGAAATTTTATATCTTACCCATGCGGGAAGGATGAGAAGCTTCGACTAAGGTTCGATTCGAGCGCTAGCGAGAAAGCGTTGCCGCAGGCAATGACCCGAAGGGCGAAGCGCATCGCGCTGAGTAATCCTTCCCCACGCTCCTCTTTTCTTAGTCATACCCCATTAAATATCCAAATCTACCTTAGTTATCTCTGTGAGTTTTCTAACTCTATTTTAAATCTCTGCCCTATATATCCCGGCGGCGCTGCGCTTGGCCGGGCTACAAATACGTACCAGCCCTGTAGCCCGGCCAAGCGCAGCGCCGCCGGGGAACAGACCGCACAAACAAAAAACCCCGCCGAAGCGGGGTTTAGCGCGTCACTGCACCGTATTAATGGCGCGCACGAACAATCTGATACTTGCGGGTCAGATACTCGACCGGCACGCTCCAGATATGTACCAGACGCGAGAAGGGGAACAGCAGGAACAGCGTCATCCCTAGTACCAGGTGCATACGGAAGATAAAGGCTACACCGTCCAGATGTGCGGATGCACCACCATGGAAGGTCACAACAGACTGCGCCCAACCGACCAGTTTCATCATCTCGCTACCATCCATATGCTGGGCAGAGAACGGAATCGTCAGCAGGCCCAGCGCACACTGGATAACCAGCACGGAGAGCACCAGAATATCGGCACCGGTCGTAGTCGCACGTACGCGTGGGCTAAACAGACGGCGCTTAAGCAACAACACACCGCCAACAAGGCACATCAAACCCGCCGCGCCACCGCCAAACATCGCCATCTTCTGTTTCACTTCCAGCGGCAGCCACGCTTCATACATCCAGTGTGGCGTCAGCATGCCCAGGAAGTGGCCAGCAAATACCCCCAGAATCCCGATATGGAACAGGTTTGAGGCCAGGTTCATCCCTTTGCGATCCAGCATCTGGCTGGAAGCGGCGCGCCAGGTGTACTGCCCGTAGTCGTAGCGCAGCCAACTGCCAATCAGGAAGACAGAACCCGCAATGTACGGATAAATGTCAAAGAAGAACATATTCAGGAAGTGCATTATTGCTGTCCTCCGTTAGAGATATTCAAATATTGCGGGGCCACGGCTCCGGCAAAACGACGCTGATGATTGGCGATTTCCGAATCACCACAGCCCTGGTCGGCAAAGAATTTCACCTGCTCTTCTTCCCATACCGCATCCAGCGCCTGTGGCGTATCATCGCGGGCTTCGTCGGCAATTTTTTCCGCCACTTTCGCTTCATCTACCGCACTGTTGGCCAGCTTCAACAGCTGTTCGAACAGCACCGCATAGCGGCTCTCACGCTGCTGCAAGCGCGCGCAGAGCAACGCCAGAATCGGCGCGATGTCCTGCAGACCGCCAATCGCTTCGCTCTCTGGCAGTTGTGCCAGATACTCCAGATACAGCGGCAGGTGATCCGGCAGCTCGCGGCTGTCGAGGACCAGGCCATGCTGCTCATACTGATTCAGCAGATCGACCATCGCCTGCCCGCGGTCGCGGGATTCGCCGTGCACGTGTTCGAACAGCAGCAGCGACGTGGCGCGACCACGGTCAAACAGTTCGCTGTAGGCCGCCTGCGCATCCAGCAGATCCTGCGCGGTTAAATCACGCAGGAAGATGCCCAGCGCCTGGGCATCCGCTTTTTCCAGTTTGTCTGATTCAGACAATACGTCGAAGAGTTCACCTTGATGCTGCCCTAAGGCAGCATCCGGGTACTCAAGGAGACGTGAAATCACCACGAGTTCAATCATGCGTGCGGCTCCGTTTTGCTGCTCACATCCACCGAATCGATACGGCGGCTGTTGAACAGGTTGAACTTGCTGTCCGAACCGTGACAACCATCGCCAAAGCTAAAGCCACAACCGTTTTTCTCCGGGAACGCTTCGCGCGCTTGTTCACGGTGACTGCTTGGTACCACGAAACGATCTTCGTAGTTGGCAATCGCCAGATAGCGGTACATTTCCTGTGCCTGTGCTTCGGTCAGCCCCACCTCTTCCAGCGCACGGGTATCAATCACACCGTCAACGGTCTCGGTGCGTTTGAAGTGACGCATCGCCAGCATACGTTTCAGCGCCAGCACCACCGGCTGAGTGTCCCCTGCGGTCAGCAGGTTCGCCAGATACTGAACCGGGATACGCAGACTTTCGACGTCTGGCAGGATACCGTTACTGCCCAGCTCGCCCGCATCGGCAGCGGACTGAATCGGTGACAGCGGCGGCACGTACCAGACCATCGGCAGCGTGCGGTATTCCGGGTGCAGCGGCAGCGCCAGCTTCCAGTCCATCGCCATTTTGTAAACCGGCGATTTCTGCGCTGCATCAATCACGCTCAGCGGGATGCCGTCTTTCTGCGCCTGCTCGATAACCTTCGGATCGTGCGGATCGAGGAATACGTCCAGCTGACGCTGATACAGGTCTTTCTCGTTCTCGGTGCTTGCTGCGGTTTCAATCGCATCCGCGTCATACAGCAGCACGCCGAGGTAACGAATACGGCCTACACAGGTTTCTGAACACACGGTCGGCTGACCCGCTTCAATACGCGGATAGCAGAAGATGCATTTTTCAGACTTGCCGCTCTTCCAGTTGAAGTAGATTTTTTTGTACGGGCAGCCGGTGATGCACATACGCCAGCCGCGGCACTTGTCCTGGTCGATCAGCACGATACCGTCTTCTTCACGCTTGTAGATAGCACCGCTCGGGCAGGTTGCCACGCACGCCGGGTTGAGACAGTGTTCGCACAGGCGCGGCAGGTACATCATGAAGGTGTTTTCGAACTGGCCGTACATCGCCTTCTGCATGTTTTCGAAGTTCTTGTCTTTCGACAGCTTCTCAAACTCACCGCCGAGGTCGTCTTCCCAGTTCGGACCTTTGGTGATTTTGTCCATGCGCTTGCCGGTAATCAGCGAGCGCGGACGTGCAATCGGCTGCGCCTTGCTATCCGCCGGCGCGTTGTGCAGCGTCTGGTAGTCAAAATCAAACGGCTCGTAATAATCATCCAGCCCCGGAAGATGCGGGTTGGCAAAGATTTTACCCAGCAGCAGCGCTTTGTTACCCATGCGCGGCACCAGCTTGCCGTTGATCTTACGGATCCAACCGCCTTTGTATTTTTCCTGGTTTTCCCAGTCGGTCGGGAAACCGGTGCCCGGCTTGGTTTCAACGTTGTTGAACCACGCGTACTCGGTCCCTTCACGGCTGGTCCAGACGTTCTTACAGGTGACTGAGCAGGTATGACAGCCGATGCATTTGTCGAGATTCAGCACCATGCCGACTTGTGAACGAATTTTCATTTTACGCTCTCCTGTACCTGGTCATTGCCTTCGCCGTCCAGCCAGTTAATGTTCTTCATCTTACGTACCACTACAAACTCATCACGGTTTGAACCTACGGTGCCGTAATAGTTAAAGCCGTAGGCCAGGTGCGCATAGCCGCCGATCATATGGGTCGGTTTCGGCGTAATGCGGGTCACCGAGTTATGGATACCGCCGCGCTGACCGGTAATTTCTGAACCCGGCAGGTTCACGATACGTTCCTGCGCGTGGTACATCATGGTCATCCCGGCCGGTACACGCTGGCTCACAACCGCACGTGCAGTCAGCGCGCCGTTGTTGTTGAAGACTTCAATCCAGTCGTTGTCTTCAATACCGATCTCTTTGGCATCTTCTTCACTCATCCACACCACCGGGCCACCGCGACCTAAGGTCAGCATCAGCAGGTTGTCGCTGTAGGTGGAGTGAATGCCCCATTTTTGGTGCGGCGTCAGGAAGTTCAGCGCCTTCTCTGGATAGCCGTTGGATTTTTTACCCATCACCTCTTTCACCGAACGGGTGTCGATTGGTGGACGGTAAACCAGCAGGCTCTCACCGAAGTCACGCATCCACTGGTGGTCCTGATACAGGGACTGACGACCAGACAGCGTACGCCATGGAATCAGCTCGTGAACGTTGGTATAGCCAGCGTTGTAAGAGACGTGTTCGTCTTCCAGGCCGGACCAGGTCGGGCTGGAGATAATCTTGCGCGGCTGCGCCTGAATATCACGGAAGCGAATTTTCTCGTCTTCTTTATTGAGCGCCAGGTGCGTGTGATCGCGACCGGTAAACTCGCTGAGCGCTGCCCAGGCCTTCACCGCCACCTGACCGTTGGTTTCCGGCGCCAGGGTGAGGATCATCTCCGCCGCATCAATCGCCGTATCCAGCATCGGCTGGCCTTTCGCCGGGCCTTCTGCCTTGGTGTAGTTAAGCTTACGCAGCAGATCCATTTCGCTCTGGGTGTTCCAGGCAATCCCTTTCCCGCCGTTACCGATTTTTTCCATCAATGGACCGATGGAGGTAAAGCGTTCATAGGTTGCCGGGTAATCACGTTCGACCGGGATAATGTGCGGCGCGGTTTTACCCGGGATCAGGTCGCATTCGCCTTTTTTCCAGTCCTTCACGTCTAACGGCTGCGCCAGTTCGGCGGCGGAGTCGTGCTGGATTGGCAGGGTAACCACGTCGGTTTCTTTGCCGAGGTGACCTATACACACTTCAGAGAATTTCTTCGCGATGCCTTTGTAGATTTCCCAGTCGCTTTTCGATTCCCAGGCCGGGTCAACGGCGGCAGACAGCGGGTGAATAAACGGATGCATATCCGAAGTATTCATGTCGTCTTTTTCATACCAGGTCGCGGTAGGCAGCACGATGTCGGAGTACAGACAAGTGCTCGACAGGCGGAAGTCCAGCGTCACCACCAGATCCAGCTTGCCGTCAAGACCATTGTCCTGCCACTCCACTTCTTCCGGCTTCACGCCGCCCTGCTTGCCGAGATCCAGCCCCTGAATACCGTGCTCGGTACCCAGCAGGTACTTCAGCATGTATTCGTGGCCTTTACCGGAGGAACCCAACAGGTTAGAACGCCAGATAAACAGGTTGCGCGGGTGGTTCTTACCGTTTTCCGGCTGTTCTGCGGCAAAGCGGATAGAACCTTCTTTCAACGCCTTCACGGTGTAGTCAACCGGGGTCATCCCCGCCTTCTTCGCGTCATCGGCGATACGCAGCGGGTTAGTACCTAACTGCGGTGCAGACGGCAGCCAGCCCATGCGTTCAGCACGCACGTTGAAGTCCAGCAGGTGCCCGGTATAGCGAGACTTATCCGCCAGCGGTGACAGCAGTTCCTGCGCGGTAACCGACTCATAGCGCCATTGGCTGGAGTGGTTATAGAAGTAGGAGGTGCTGTTCATGTGACGTGCCGGACGCTGCCAATCAAGGGCAAACGCCAGCGGCTGCCAGCCGGTCTGCGGACGCAGTTTTTCCTGGCCCACATAGTGTGCCCAGCCGCCGCCGCTCTGGCCGACGCAGCCGCAGAACACCAGCATGTTGATCAGGCCGCGATAGTTCATATCGAGGTGATACCAGTGGTTCAGACCCGCACCGACGATGATCATCGAACGACCGTGCGTTTTATCGGCGTTATCGGCGAACTCACGCGCGATACGGACGATCTGCGCGCTGGAAACGCCGGTGATTTTCTCCGCCCACGCCGGGGTGTACGCTTTAATATCTTCGTAGCTGGTTGCGCAGTTTTCATCGTTCAGACCGCGTTCCAGGCCGTAGTTCGCCATGGTCAGGTCATAAACAGTGGTCACCAGCGCGGTACTGCCGTCTGCCAGCTGCAGGCGTTTCACCGGCAGTTTGTGCAGCAGAATGTTTTCCAGTTCAACGCTGGCGAAGTGTTCGGTGCCGTCGCCGCCAAAGTACGGGAAGCCAACCTGCGCCACGTCATCATGGCTGCCCAGCAGGCTGAGGCGCAGTTCAACCTCTTCGCCGGTTTTGCCGTCGCGCTGTTCGAGGTTCCACTTACCTTTATCACCCCAGCGGTAACCGATAGAGCCGTTTGGCGCAATCATTTCACCTTTTTCATCAAAGGCGACGGTTTTCCATTCCGGATGTTCTTCCTGACCCAGGCCGTCCACCAGATCCGCTGCACGCAGCATGCGGCCCGCGGCGTAGAAGCCATCACGCTCTTCCAGCATCACCAGCATTGGCATGTCGGTGTAGCGGCGAACGTAATCGGTGAAGTACTGGCTCGGCTTGTCGAGGTGGAATTCACGCAGCATCACGTGGCCCATCGCCAGCGCCATCGCCGCATCGGTACCCTGCTTCGGTGCTAACCACAGGTCGCACAGCTTGGCGATTTCAGCGTAGTCCGGGGTAATAGCGACGGTTTTGGTGCCTTTATAGCGAACTTCAGTGAAGAAGTGCGCGTCCGGAGTACGCGTTTGCGGAACGTTGGAACCCCAGGCGAGAATGTAGCTGGAGTTGTACCAGTCGGCGGATTCCGGTACGTCAGTCTGCTCGCCCCAGGTCTGCGGAGAGGCAGGCGGCAGGTCACAGTACCAGTCGTAGAAGCTCAGGCAGGTGCCGCCAATCAGGGAGAGATAGCGGGCGCCGGAAGCGTAGGAGACCATCGACATTGCCGGGATCGGCGAGAAGCCAGCTACACGGTCCGGGCCGTAGGTTTTCACGGTGTAAACGTTAGATGCGGCAATCAGCTCGTTCACTTCCTGCCAGGAGGAGCGTACGAAGCCGCCGCGGCCGCGCGCTTGTTTGAAGCTTTTCGCTTTGTCGGCATCTTCAATAATGGATGCCCAGGCATCAACCGGATCGCTGTGCAGCGTTTTCGCTTCACGCCACATTTTCATCAGGCGTTTACGCATCAGCGGATATTTCAGACGGTTGGCGCTATAGAGGTACCAGGAATAGCTCGCCCCACGCGGACAGCCGCGAGGTTCGTGATTTGGCAGATCCGGACGGGTACGCGGATAGTCAGTCTGCTGGGTTTCCCAGGTAACCAGACCGTTTTTTACGTAGATTTTCCAGCTGCAGGAACCGGTGCAGTTTACGCCGTGCGTAGAACGAACGACTTTGTCATGCTGCCAGCGGCTTCGGTATCCATCTTCCCAATCCCGGTTGGTATTTAGAATCTGTCCGTGCCCATCGGCAAATGTTTCACCCTTTTGTTTAAAGTAGCGAAACCGGTCCAGGAATTTACTCATCGGGTCTCTCCTGTTTGGAGCCTGACGGCTCTCTGATAAATCGACATTGCTGAATTTGCAGCGAAGTTAACGCGCTGAAAGATGGAGGGAATTGATAACGATCAAGGCGGACAGGCTTAACAATTGCGGCCAAAAAGTCACATACCACCAAAGTGGTATGCATTTTTATTTTATAATACACTGTAAAATAAGAAATTTTTCTAAATGAATAATGTTTCAGCCTGTAAAAAATTGGTCATCTGGTATTAAGGGGTAGAGTCCTCTTCCCCTCCTGCTAAGCCCACTTTGGCACGCGGCTAAAATTGGCGTAACACCAACAGTATGTTGTAACTAACCTGAGGCGTAATAAAGGCGCGAAAACTCGCGCCTTTATTTTTATATAACGTTAAACGTTATTTTTTGGCTTTGCGACCATATACTGCCCAGGTCACCACCACGCAGACAATATAGAACACGAGGAACACTTTCATCGCGCCAGCCGGTGAACCGGTTAAATCCAGCGAGGTACCGAACGCTTTCGGAATAAAGAAGCCGCCGATAGCGCCAATCGCTGAAATAAAGCCCAGCGCTGCCGCCGTATCGGTGGCCGCTTCGCGCATCGCTTTCTCGTCAGAACCGCCCTCTGCTTTCACGCGATCCATCGTCAGCTTACGGAAGATAACGGAAATCATCTGGAAGGTAGAACCGCTACCCAGACCGGCCGTCAGGAACAGCGCCAGGAAGACCACGTAGAAAGCGATGAAGTTCCCCCCCTCGCCGTTGGTTGGCAGGGTCATGAACAGCAGCGCGCTAAATACCGCCATCAGGATAAAGTTAATCAGCGTTACGCGAGTCCCGCCCAGACGGTCGGAGATAGCCCCGCCCGCAGAACGCGCCAGCGCGCCGATAAACGGCCCGAAGAAGGCGTAATGCAGAATCGGGATATCCGGGAACTGGGTTTTTGACAGCATGGCAAAACCGGCGGAGAAACCGATAAACGAGCCGAAAGTCGCCAGGTATAGCAGGCTCATGATCCACAGGTGACCACGTTTCAGCACCGGAAGCTGCTCTTTCAGCGATGCTTTAGAGGTTGCCAGCTCGTTCATACCAAACCAGGCCGCAAGAGTGAAGATGGCCAGGAACGGTACCCAGATCCACGCCGCATTCGCCAGGAAGAGCTCAGAGCCGTCCGGCTGCTGTACGCCCTGGCTACCGAAGGCGGCAAAGATAGACAGCGAAATCGCCAGTGGAGCCACCAGTTGCATGACGCTCACGCCCATGTTACCCAGCCCGCCGTTCAGGCCCAGTGCGCCGCCCTGCTTCTGTTTCGGGAAGAAGAAGCTAATGTTAGCCATGCTGGAAGCGAAGTTTGCGCCCGCAAAGCCGCACAGTAGAGAGATGATGATAAAGATACTAAACGGCGTAGAGATATCCTGCACCGCAAAACCGAGCCATACGCATGGAATGATTAAGATCCCGGTGCTGAACGCCGTCCAGCGACGGCCACCAAACATCGGCACCATGAAGGAATACGGAACGCGTAGCAGCGCCCCTGACACAGACGGCAGCGCCGTCAGCATGAACAGTTGGTCGGTCGTAAACTGGAAGCCCACTTTTGGTAAATTGACCGCAACGGCGCTGAACAGCATCCATACGCAGAAAGCCAGCAGCAGGCACGGTACTGAAATCCACAGGTTCCGGCTTGCGACGCGATGGCCGCGTTCCTGCCAGAATGCCGGATCTTCCGGACGCCAGTCGGTAATGACAGCGCCGGTTGCCCTTTCGGGGGCAGTGGAGTGACTCATAGACACCTCTGATTATTAATATCAACCCTCGCCACATTAGGGTTTACACCGCGAGGTAAGTTGATATAAATCAAAGGAAAAGTTGGCCGTGGAATGGGCAAAAAAACAGCATCATCCTTAGGGAGTAGTCTTTCTTGCCTAAAAAAACCTGTTTTATCACGTGGCTGTTACGTTGCTACCCCTCTACCCCCGACTCCCTGACCATTCTGGAAATAAAGGGGTAACTCTTTATGGGTATGGGTATACTCCAGGCGATAGCCGAAAATAACGCCACTCGCCGGAGAGTTTTCCGCCAGGAGCCGTATCGCACCATGTTTAGACGTTTTTTTACACCACTCACGCTGGTGAATCAACTGGCCCTCATCGTCCTGCTGTCTACCCTCATCGGGGTGGCGAGCATGATGATTTCCGCACGCCTGGTCAACGGCGTCCAGGGCAGCGCGCACGCTATTAACCAGGCGGGCTCACTGCGCATGCAGAGCTACCGCCTGCTGGCAGCCATTCCGGTACAAGAGAGCGACCAGCCATTGTTTGATGAAATGCAGAAAACCGTGTTCAGCCCGGAACTGCAGCTGGCAGCCGAACGCGATGGTCAGGTGCCGCAGCTCAAAGCATTGCAGCAATACTGGCTTACGCATCTGGCCCCCGATATTCGCGGCGCCAGCAATCAGAATGAAGTCCAGAGCGATGTTTCCGGCTTCGTAAACCGAATTAACCAACTGGTGACCGTCTTCGACCATACTACGGAAGAGCGCATCTCCCACGTGGTATGGATGCACCGCCTGATGGCCTTCTTCATGGCGCTGCTGTTTCTCTTTACCGTGTTCTGGCTGCGCACCCGCCTGCTGCACCCGTGGCGTCAGTTGCTGCGCATGGCGGAAGCCATTAGCCATCGCGACTTCACCTACCGTGCGCAAATCAGCGGACGCAACGAGATGGCGACGCTGGGCATGGCGTTAAACAATATGTCCGCAGAATTAGCGGAAAGCTACGCCTCGCTGGAACGCCGGGTGCAGGAAAAAACGGCGGGCCTGGAACAAAAGAACGCCATTCTCTCCTTCCTGTGGCAAGCCAATCGTCGTTTGCACTCGAACGCACCGCTGTGCGAGCGCATCTCGCCGGTATTGAACGGGCTGCAGGAACTGACGCCGCTGCGCGAAATTGAAGTGCGGGTCTACGACACCGAAGACGAAGAAAACCATCAGGAATTTAGCTGCCATTCAGGCTGGGAATGCGATGATAAAGGCTGCTACCTCTGCCCACGCGATGTCGACATGTCGGCGGTGGAGGGCGCTACGCTGAAATGGCGTCTTACCGACCCGCGTAACCAGTACGGCATCCTGCTGGCGACACTGCCCCACGGGCGCGAGCTGAGTCACGATCAGCAGCAACTGGTCGACACGCTGCTGGAACAGTTAACCTCGACGCTAGCGCTGGATAAACAGCTCGAGCGCCAGCAGCAGTTGATCGTCATGGAAGAGCGTGCCACCATTGCCCGCGAGCTGCATGACTCCATCGCCCAGTCGCTCTCGTGCATGAAAATGCAGGTCAGCTGTCTGCAGATGATGCAGAACGAGCAGTCGTCCCCGGAAAGTCGTGAACTGCTGGGTCAGGTGCGCAACGAGCTAAACACCTCGTGGGCGCAGCTGCGCGAGCTGCTGACCACCTTCCGCCTGAAGTTGACCGAGTCGGGCCTGCGCCCGGCGCTGGAAGGCAGCTGTCTGGAGTACAGTAGCCACTTTGGTTTTCCGGTGCAGCTGGATTACCAGTTGCCGCCACGCTATGTACCGTCGCATCAGGCGATCCACGTGCTGCAAATCGCCCGTGAAGCGCTCAGCAACGCGCTGAAGCACTCCCAGGCCACGGAAGTCAAAGTGACCGTTACCCAGCAGGGTAACCAGGTCAAACTGGTGGTGGCGGATAACGGCTGCGGCGTGCCGCAGCACGCTGAACGCAGCAACCATTATGGTCTTATTATTATGCGCGACCGCGCACAGAGCCTGCGTGGCGATTGCCAGGTTCGTCGTCGCGAAAGCGGCGGTACTGAAGTCGTGGTCTCGTTTATCCCCGAAAAATCGCTTTCAACCTTCCAAGGAGAAATCCATGAGTAATCAGGAACGGGCTACCATCCTGCTAATTGACGATCATCCGATGCTGCGCACCGGCGTAAAACAGCTGGTCAGTATGGCATCGGATATTCAGGTCGTGGGCGAAGCCAGCAATGGCGAGCAAGGCATTGAGCTGGCGGAAACGCTCGACCCGGATCTGATTTTACTGGATCTCAACATGCCCGGTATGAACGGTCTGGAAACCCTCGACAAGCTGCGCGAGAAATCGCTCTCTGGCCGCGTGGTCGTTTTCAGCGTCTCCAACCATGAAGAAGATGTTGTTACCGCCCTGAAACGCGGCGCAGACGGCTATCTGCTGAAAGATATGGAACCGGAAGATCTGCTGAAAGCCCTGCAGCAGGCTGCCGCAGGCGAAATGGTGCTGAGCGAAGCGTTAACCCCGGTTCTCGCAGCCAGCCTGCGCGCTAACCGCGCAACATCGGATCGCGATATCAACCAGTTAACGCCGCGCGAGCGCGATATCCTGAAGCTGATCGCGCAAGGTCTGCCGAATAAGATGATCGCGCGTCGTCTGGACATCACCGAAAGCACCGTCAAGGTACACGTGAAGCATATGCTGAAGAAAATGAAGCTGAAGTCTCGCGTCGAAGCCGCGGTCTGGGTCCATCAGGAACGTATTTTCTGATTATCCGCCACTTAATTGTCGTGACAGGTCCTGTCACGCACAATTAAGGCATCATGCTCGACCAACCGTTTTCCATCGGCGTAAAGCTGACGACCGGTTCGGTCAACGCCAACGTGATCTCATTAGAGGTGACGCGCTGCCCTTTCTTATCTTCCACAACGACCGACAGATGCCAGGTATTGCTGGCGCCCTGCGTGTAATCCCACGCGGGCATAATGATACTCCACCCGTCGGTGCTGTTATTTGACGCTGGCGGCGTCAGGCTGAGCGCGGTGGTATCGCCTTGCCAGGTTAGCGACTTCACGCCGTACTCATCGTGCACCTGGAGTTTCAGCTCGACCGTTTCGTAGCTGGTCAGGTTCCAGGGTGGCGTGGCCAGATACACCGTCAGGCTCTTACGCTGACGATACTCCATTACCGGCAAACTATTGCGCTCTGGCGCGTCATAGCGGCTGCCTCGCAGAGTGCGAGTTTGCGCGACTTCATCAGCCGCCAGCTGCTTCTTCAACGGCACACCGAAACGGAAATTGACCTTCATGCCGAGATTATTTTGATTCACCCCACTCTCTCCCTGCTTGTGCTGAGCGCTGAAAGTGAGGAGCGGAATGGGGGTATAGTTAAGGCCAAGCGAAACCGCGACCGGGTTATGATAACCGGTGCCGCTGCGGAATAAATCGACGCTATCGCCGAAGTACTGTTCCACACTCAGGCTGGTATTAATGTGGTTCCAGGCAGGAATCCAGGCCTGCGCGGTCACGTCGTAGCCACGCGCCATACGCTGTTGTAGCGTCGTACCGCTGTTTTCCCAGTCATGAAGCGGATGGTAGTAGTTGGCAGAAAAACGTAAGTTTTCGCCCCACGCTTCAGCGCCGACTCCGCCGCGATTAATATTAGCGTCGAGCAGGCTATCATAGAAGGTGTTGTATCCCAGCAGCCAGTGTCCGGCGACCCAACGCTGGCCAATTCCCAGGTTTCCTACCAGCCCTTCGTCCTGCTGGGTGAGGCCAAGCTGGCTCCAGGTGAGATAGCGGGTATTATCCTGCAACGGCACGAACCAGCCGCCATGGCTCCCGGTCAGCTTGCCCTCTTTATCAACCAACAGCTGCACGTTGGCATTTCCGTAGGGTGAAAACCAGCTATCCAACTGCTGGTTCATCTGCCCGTTCAGCCGCTCCTGAAGTTGGGTCAACGCGAAGAGTTTCGCCTGCTCACCGGTATCAAGCCCATTATCGGTCATGCTCGCTTCGCCAAAAGACTTCACCATTTCGGCAAACTGCTTTTCGCCATCGTGACTTTCCGGCGCAATACCGAGATCCGGCAGATTATCGAAAGGGTGTTTCGCCTCTTCAATAAAATTCTGCCGCGCCCGCGCGCTGCCGCTGGTCAGCACCAGCAGGACGAGAAATGACGAATAAAAACGCAAAGACAAAACCACAACCTCATAGCCAGCGACAAACCGAGGCCGGAAGTCACCAACCCCAAAGACTTTAGTTTACCCCCTTTACCCCCATCCTTCAGCCTTCGCCCCGCATTCCAGGAATAGACTGAAAGGCTACAAAATCACCGTTTTATGCGCCGCGCAGGCCAGCAACGCTTTCAGCTCAGGGATGCAGGAGCCGCAGTTCGTCCCGCATTTCAGGCGTTCCCCCAGCCCGGCAACCGTAGAACAGCCTTGTGTTTCAATAGCTTCGGTGATGATTTTTTCACCTACGCTGAAACAGCTGCACACAATTTTCCCCGTCGCCGGACGCGCCAGATCGCGCCCGGCCAGCAGCGCGTGGCGTTCAACGAGCGTCTGCGGCGCTTCGGCAAAGGCGCGTAAAATCAGCGCGACGTCAATCTCCGGCAGCGTTCGGCTGCTCCAGAAGCCCAGCATCAATCGTCCCTGCTGCCACGCCAGCAAATGCCAGGTCTCGCCGAGGCTGGCCACCTGAATCTGCCAGCCTTGCTGCTGGCACACCGCCAGCAGTTCCGCCTGAATGGCGCGATCGCCGCACAGCGTCAGATGATGCAGCCCCGGCGCGGCCTTTCGCCACCAGTGCAGATGTCGCGGCAGCGTTACCGGCGCACGCGAGAACAGCTCGCCCTGCCACTGCGGCCGCCACGGCGCAATTCGCACCGCCGTTTGCTTACTCTCCGGCTGCCCGGAGTGCGGGTCAACCACTGGTGCAACCAGACTGTTGACCTTCCCCTGGCGTGCAAAACCGTCGTTCCAGTGCATCGGGGTAAACAGCGACCCCGGCCTCTGTGTCTCAGAGATAACCACCCGCGCAACCATCACGCCGCGCGGTGAACTCACACGCGCCAGCCCGCCGTTCTGTAGCGCGAAATGGGTTGCATCCTGCGGCGCCACTTCAACAATCGGCTGCGCAATGTGCTGCATCAGGCGCGGCACACTGCCGGTGCGGGTCATGGTGTGCCACTGATCGCGTACCCGTCCGCTGTTAAGGATCAGCGGATACAGCGGCAGGCGGTGCGCCTGCATCCCGCTGGGCGTCACCGGTACCATGCGTAACTGGCCGTCGGCACGCCAGCCACGCGACAGATCCAGCCCATTACCGCCTTGCGTCACCGGCCAGCGTACGGGGGCCAGGCGATCCCACTGTGTGCGGGTCAGTTTCGCTAACCCGCTGATATCAAAAGCCCGCTCGCCGTCATTTTCAAACCCGGACAGCGCCGCATGCTCGCTGAACACCTCATGCGGATGCTGCCAACCGAACGCCTCGGCGAAACCCAGTTGCCCCGCCACCTGGGCGATAATCCACCAGTCGGCGCGCGCTTCTCCCGGCGCGGGCAAGAAAGCACGCTGGCGGGAAATGCGCCGCTCGGAGTTGGTGACGGTACCGTTTTTTTCCCCCCAGGCCAGCGCCGGGAAGCGAATATCAGCATAGCGCGCAGTGTCGGTATCGGCGGCAACCTCAGAAACGATCACCAGCGGGCAGGCCGCCAGCGCCTGGCTAACCGCGTGGCTATCCGGCAGCGACACCGCCGGGTTGGTACCCATAATCCACACCGCCTTGACTTCACCGCGCGCGATAGCGGTAAACAGTTCGACCGCCATCAGCCCCGGCGTCTGCGCCAGGCGCTCGGTCCCCCAGAAGCGCGCGACGCGGGCCAGATCTGCGGGTTCGAAGTTCATATGCGCCGCCAGCATGGTCGCCAGGCCGCCGACCTCGCGCCCGCCCATGGCATTAGGTTGTCCGGTCAGCGAAAACGGCCCGCAGCCCTCGCGGGCGAATTTACCGCTGGCCAGATGGACGTTAATGATGGCGTTGCACTTATCGCTGCCGCTCGATGACTGGTTAATCCCCATGGTATAGAGCGTGATGGCGCGCGGCGCGGCAATAAATGCCTGATAAAATGCCTGCACCTCCTCCTGCGGCAACCCACAAAACGCGGCCACTTTCTCGGCCGTCCAGCTCTCGGCGGCGGCCAGTGCGGCCGACGCATCGGCAAAGCGGTCGTTGACGGCACCGGCCTGGGCCAGCGCCTGTAGCAGGCCGACAAACAGCCCGCCGTCGGTGCCGGGCGCAATCGCCAGATGATGGTCGGCAATATCGCAGGTTGCGGTACGCCGGGGGTCGATCACCACCACCTTCATCTGCGGACGATTCTGTTTGGCCTGCACCAGCCGTTGATACAGTACCGGATGCGCCCAGGCGGCGTTTGATCCCACCAGGATCACCAGGTCGCTGCGTTCAACGTCCTCATAGCTGCACGGCACCACGTCGGCGCCAAAGGCGCGTTTATAGCCCGTCACCGCCGAGGACATGCACAGCCGGGAGTTGGTATCGATATTGCCCGCACCGATAAACCCTTTCATCAGTTTGTTGGCGGCATAATAGTCTTCGGTGAGCAGCTGCCCGGAGGCATAAAAGGCCACCGCCTGCGGGCCATAGCGGTCGATGATCGCTCGCAGACGTTCGCCCGCTGCCGCCAGCGCCTGTGGCCAGCTAACCCGCTCGCCGTCAAGCTGCGGCGACAACAAGCGCCCCTCCAGCCCGATGGTTTCGGCCAGCGACGCGCCTTTTACACATAGCCGCCCAAAGTTCGCCGGGTGATGCTCATCGCCCTGTACGCTGACAATACCGTCCTCTACCCGCGCCAGCACGCCGCAGCCTACGCCGCAATAGGGACAGGTGGTTTGGGTTTCCGTCATGAGGCCTCCGCGCGCATCACCAGCGCCTGATTACCCACCCACACCGTGCCGTTTTCAATCTTCACCGGCCAGGCGCGCACCACCTGCTCGCCGCTCTCGCACTGCCGCCCGTCGCGCAGGCGAATACGCTGTTTGTACAGCGGCGAGATAACGATCGGCTCGCCGCCCGCATCGCCCAGCAGCCCGCGCGACAGCACGTTGGCCTGGCTGCCCGGCTCCTGGTTATCCAGCGCGTATACCTTGTCATTGAGGCGGAACAGCGCTATCTGCATGTCGCCCAGCCGCGCGCCGATTCCGGCCTGCGGCGGAATATCCTCCAGTGAGCAAATGGCTTGCCACGGCTTGCGGCTGCCCGGCAGCGATGGCAATTCGGCCACCACCGCCAGCTGCGGCTGGCCGCGCACCGCCTGCCGCTGCACCGCTTCGTCCGGCGTATCGCTGTTAACGAAGGAGCGGAACAGCGCCAGACGCTGCGGATCGTTGAGGGTCGTTTGCCACTCGCACTGGTAGCTGTCGATCACCCGGGCCATCTCATGCTCCAGCTCCTCACCAATCCCCAGCGAATCCTCCAGAATTACACTGCGTAAATAGTCGATCCCGCCTTCAAGGTTATCCATCCAGGTGCTGGTACGCTGTAAGCGGTCGGCGGTACGGATATAAAACATCAGGAAGCGATCGATGGTTCGCAGCAGCGTGGCGTCATCAAGATCGCTGGCGAACAGATCCGCATGGCGCGGCTTCATCCCGCCATTGCCGCACAGATAGAGATTCCAGCCCTTGTCGGTGGCTATCACCCCCACATCTTTCCCCTGCGCTTCGGCGCATTCACGGGTACAGCCGGAAACCGCCATTTTGATTTTGTGCGGCGCGCGCAGCCCTTTGTAGCGGTGCTCCAGCGTCACCGCCAGAGCGGTAGAGTCCTGCACGCCGTAGCGGCACCAGGTTGAGCCGACGCAGGATTTCACCGTTCGTAACGATTTGCCGTAGGCGTGGCCGGTCTCAAAACCGGCATCAAGCAGCTCACGCCAGATTTCCGGCAACTGTTCCAGTCGCGCGCCAAACAGGTCAATACGCTGGCCGCCGGTAATTTTGCTGTACAGCGCGTAGCGTTTGGCAATCTGACCGATAGCAATCAGCCCGTCGGGGGTCACTTCACCGGCAGGCATCCGCGGCACAACAGAGTAAGTGCCGTCTTTCTGAATATTGGCGAAGTAGCGATCGTTGGTATCCTGCAGCGGCAGATGCGCCGGTTTCAGCAGATATTCGTTCCAGCATGACGCCAGCACCGATCCCACCAGCGGTTTGCAGATTTCACAGCCATCACCGCGGCCGTAGCGGGCAATCAACTGTTCGAAGGTATGAATATGGTTAACCCGCACGAGGTGATAAATCTCCTGCCGTGACCAGGCGAAGTGTTCACAGATATCTTTCTTCACTTCGACGCCCTGCTGCGCCAGCTGGTGCTCCATCACCTGTTTAACCAGCGCGCTACAGCCGCCGCAGCCGGTGGCCGCTTTGGTGCAGCTTTTGAGCGCGCCGATGCTGGTTGCACCGTTGCTAACCGCCTGGCAGATATCGTCTTTGCTGACGTTATGGCACGAGCAGATTTGCGCGCTACCGGGTAACGCCGCGACGCCCAGCGCTTTTGGCGCGCTGCCTTCCAGCGCGGGCAGAATCAGCGATTCCGGGTGCGAAGGTAGCGGCATCGCGTTCAGCATCATTTGCAGCAACGTGGCGTAGTCGCTGGCGTCGCCCACCAGCACGCCGCCAAGCAGCGTGTTTCCATCGCTGCTGACGACAATCTTTTTGTAGATTTGCTCCGGGCCGTGGATCCACTGATAGCTCTGGCTACCTGGGGTGCGCCCCTGCGCGTCGCCAAACGAGGCCACGTCGACACCCAACAGCTTGAGTTTGGTGCTCATATCCGCGCCGGTAAATTCACTCCCCTCACCGGCGAGCGCGGCTGCCGCGACGCGCGCCATCTGGTAGCCCGGCGCGACCAGACCATAGATTTTATTGTCCCACAGCGCACATTCACCAATGGCGTAGATATCGTCGCTGGAGGTTTGGCACTGGTTGTTGATCACAATACCGCCGCGCTCGCCGAGGCACAGCCCGCCGCTGCGCGCCAGGCTGTCCTGAGGACGGATCCCCGCTGAAAACACTACCATATCAGTAGTCAGGCTATCGCCATCGGCAAAGTTCAGCGTCAGGCCATGTTCCGATTCGGTGATGGCGGTGGTGGCTTTACTGGTGTGTACGCTCACCCCCAGCTCGGTGATTTTTTCGCGCAGCATCGCCGCGCCGCCGTTATCAAGCTGCACCGCCATCAGGTTGGGCGCAAACTCCACGACGTGGGTTTCCAGCCCCAGTTGACGCAGCGCGTTCGCCGCCTCCAGCCCGAGCAGACCGCCGCCGATAACCACGCCGCGGGTTGCGGTTTTCGCACGTGCGGCAATGGCGTCGAGATCGTCCAGCGTGCGGTAAACAAAACAGCCGGGCAGCGTGTTGCCGGGAATCGGCGGCACAAAAGGGTACGAGCCGGTCGCCAGCACCAGTTTATCCCAATGCAGTTCGTGGCCCTCAGCGTCGCGAATCAGGCGCGCCTCGGTATCCATCGCCGTGATCTGCTGCGACAGGCGCAGCTCGATGCCGTGCTCGGCAAAAAAATCACCGTTCACCAGCGACAGTGACTCGGCGCTACGCCCGGCAAAGTACTCTGACAAGTGCACGCGGTCATAGGCGGCATAGCGCTCTTCGCCAAACACCACAATCTGGTACTGCTGGTGCAAATTACGGCTAACACACTGCTCAAGAAAATGGTGGCCGACCATGCCGTGGCCCACCACCGCTAATGTTAATTTGCTCATTGTTTGCGTTCCTGCAGCCGACGGCTGCGTCGTGAATTGGTCGAAGATCCAACCCGCTTGCGCAGGCTGAGTAGAGTGCAATAAATCGGTAAAGGTGGCGGCGCTGGCGCAGTCGCCGAAGAGCAGTACGCCGGTGAGCTGGCCGTCCCTTACCAGCAGGCGGCGATAGTGGCCGGTTTGCGGGTCCAGTGACGTCCACTGCTCGTCGCCCTCTTCGGTCTGAACACTGCCGGCGCTGAACAGATCGATACCGGTGACCTTGAGGCGCGTACCAGCGTCCCGCCAGTGAAAATCGGCAATTGGTTGACCGCACAACCGCGCCGCCAGTACCTCGGCCTGCTGCATACACGGCGCCACCAGACCAAAGGTTTGCCCGTCCACTTCGCAGCACTCTCCAATGGCGCTGACGCCCGGAACCGCCGTCGCCAGTTGTCGGTTCACCAGGATGCCCCGCTGGCAGGCCAGCCCGGCGCGCTGTGCCAGCGCGATATTTGGCCGTACGCCGGTCGCCATCACCACCCGGCGAGCCGCGATGCTACGGCCATCGTTCAACACCACGGCCTGGGGGGTAATTGCCGCAATAGCAGCGTCCAGCATGCAGGTAATACCGCGTTCTCTCAGGCGTTCGGTCAACAGCGCGGCCGCCTGCGGGTCAAGCTGTTGCTCCATCAAGCGGTCGCTGCGATGCAATAACGTGACATTGTCACCTCTTTGTCGGAGCGCGGCCGCCGCTTCCACGCCCAGCACGCCGCCGCCGATGACCACCGCCTCCCCTGGCGCGGCCAGAATGGCCTCGACGTCTGCCTGGGTGCGAAAGGCAAAAACATGCGGCAAATCCATACCCGGCAGCGGCGGCAGAAACGCCGATGAACCACAGGTGAAAACCAGTTCATCCCACACCAGCGTGCGCGTATCGGTGATCACCTGACGCGTCTCAACATCCACCGCCAGCGCCGTCTCACCGCAGCACACCGTAATCCCATGCTCGGCATACCAGCCTTCAGGCTGAAGCCGCGTCTGGTTAAACGCTTTTTCACCGCTCAGCACCGGCGATAGCTGAATGCGGTTATAGGCCGGGTGCGGTTCATCGCCAACAATCGTTATCGCAAACATGTGTGGCGCCACGGCGACCAGCTTTTCCACCAGCCGGGTTGCCGCCATCCCGTTGCCGATCATCACCAGTTTCCGCATAGACCCGCCTTACGCCGCTTTCGGCTGTTTTTCGTAGAGGAAATGCAGGATCTGCTGACGCAGATGGTGGTAGCGGCTATCTTCCGCCAGTTGCACCCGATTACGCGGGCGCGGCAGGTTAACGTCGAGAATTTCACCGACGGTGGCCGCCGGGCCGTTGGTCATCATCAGCACCCGATCAGAGAGCAGCACCGCTTCGTCTACGTCGTGGGTGATCAACACGATGGTGGTGTTCAGCGCCTGCTGGATCTGCATCACCGAATCCTGCAAATGCGCGCGGGTCAGCGCATCCAACGCGCCAAACGGCTCATCCATCAGCAGCACTTTCGGCTTCATCGCCAGTGCGCGAGCAATACCGACGCGCTGTTTCATGCCGCCGGAGATTTCACCCGGACGCTTATGCATCGCATGGCCCATCTGCACGCGATCGAGGTTGTGCTCAATCCACTCCTGACGCTCAGCTTTGCTCATGCGGCGACGAAAGACGTGATCCACCGCCAGTGCAACGTTATCGAAGCAGGTCAGCCACGGCAGCAGCGAGTGGTTCTGAAACACCACCGCGCGCTCTGGCCCCGGTCCGGCAATCTCCCGGTTATCACAAATAAGCCCGCCTTCGGTCGGTAACGTAATGCCGGCAATCAGGTTGAGCAGCGTCGACTTACCGCAGCCGGAGTGGCCAATCAGGCTCACCGTCTCCCCTTCATGAATATCAAACGAGACGTTCTGCAAGGCCAGAAACTCGCCGCTGGCAGTATGGAAACGCTGGCTCACGGCCTGGACCTGAATTAATGGTTTCATGGTGTTCTCCTTACTTTTCTTGCCAGCTAAAACGACGCGCAATGAGCATCAGCCCCTGCTCCAGCAGCAGCCCCACCACGCCGATAATGACGATGGCAATGAGGATGTTTTCTACGTTGAGGTTGTTCCACTCATTCCAGATCCAGAAACCAATCCCCAGACCGCCGGTCAGCATTTCCGCCGCGACGATCACCAGCCACGCGATGCCAATCGATAACCGCACCCCGGTGAGAACCGACGGCAGCACCGCCGGAAAGAGGATTTTGCGCATCACCGTCCACTCAGAGAGCTGCAATACGCGCGCCACGTTGAGGTAGTCCTGCGGGATCCGGCGCACCCCTTCGGCGGTGTTGATCACCATCGGCCAGATCGAACAGATAAAGATGGTCCAGCTGGACGCTGGTTCCGCCTTCTGGAACAGCAGCAGGCCAATCGGCAGCCACGCCAGCGGGCTGACCGGGCGCAGCAGCGCGATCAGTGGCGTAAACATGCGCGAGAAAAAGGTGAAGCGGCCAATCAGAAAGCCCAGCGGGATCCCCGCCAGCGCCGCCAGACCAAAGCCCACCGCCACGCGTTGCAGCGATGCCAGCACGTTCCAGCCAACGCCAACGTCGTTAGGGCCATTGTTATAGAACGGGTCGGCGAACAACGTCAGCGCCGAGTCCAGCGTGCTGAGCGGCGTCGGGAAGCCTTTACTGTTGACCGCCGCCAGCTGCCACACCAGCACCAACAGGCCTAAGCCCAGCAGTGCCGGAATGGCGCGTTCGGCAAGATGACGCATCGCGCGGCCAACGGCGGGCGCCTGACGACGCACCTGCACTGGCGGCAGAGGGATGACTTCACCTGCGGGCGCAGGCGCGTTGACGGTTTTGGGTTTAGTGTTCATTTCATGCTCCCAGGCGTTGAATGGCGAAACTGCGGGCGTATCCGGCAGGGTCAGCCCCGGTCCAGACCGACCCGTCAATCAATGTGCTGCTGCGTAGGGTTTGCGTGGGCGCGGTGATGCCGCCCACCGCCTGCGCGGCCTCTTTCCAGACGTCAATGCGGTTAATGCGCTGCGCGACGGCCAGATAATCCGGGTCGCTCTTCAGCAGGCCCCAGCGGCGGAACTGGGTCAGGAACCACATGCCGTCGGACAGCCACGGGAAGCTGACTTCCCCCTGGTCGAAGAAGCGAATCGGATGTTCGTCCTGCCAGCGACGACCGAGGCCGTTGTCGTAAGCGCCGAGCATACGACCGGTAAGGTATTGTTCTTTGGTATTCAGCCAACCGCGCTGGGCGAGGACCCTGGCGGTTTCCCGTTTGTTATCGTCGGAAGCGTCAATCCAACGCGCGGCATCCAGCAGTGCCGCCACCAGCGCCCGGCTGGTATTCGGGTACTGTTCCACCCATTCACGGCGCGTCCCCAGTACTTTTTCCGGATGCTCCGGCCAGATATCCTGGCTGGTGGCGGCGGTAAAGCCGATGCGGTCGTTGATGGCACGCGCGTTCCACGGTTCGCCGACGCAAAAACCGACCATATTGCCTATCCGCATGTTCATCACCATCTGCGGCGGCGGCACAACCACGGTACGCACATCGTTAAAGGGGTGAATGCCGCCGCTAGCGAGCCAGTAATAGAGCCACATGGCGTGGGTGCCTGTGGGAAAGGTGTGAGCGAAGGTATAGCTGCCCGGCGCGCTATTGCCGACGTGTTTTTTTAGCGCAGCCAAATCGGTAACGCCTTGCTCCTGAAGATCGGCTGACAGCGTGATCCCCTGCCCGTTGCGGTTCAGAGTCATCAGGTTAGCCATCGCCTGCGGTTTACCGGCAACGCCCAATTCCAGACCATACAGCAGGCCGTACAGGATATGCGCCGCGTCCAGCTCACCGTTCACCAGTTTGTCGCGCACCGCCGCCCAGCTCGCCTCTTTGCTGGGCACCAGGGTAATGCCGTATTTCTTATCGAAGCCTTTTAGCGATGCGATCGCCAGCGGGGCGCAGTCGGTCAACGGGATAAAGCCCACCTTAACCGTCTGTTGCTCCGGCTTGTCGGATCCGGCCGCCCACGCTGATGACATGATGCCAGGCAGCAGCATCGTACCGCCCAGCGCCGCACCAGCCTGCAGAAACCGCCGCCGTGAAAGTGAAAACGTCTCGCTCATACTCGCTCCCGAATGCAAAAAAAAAGCGCCCGGCAATGCTTACGCATTGCAGGACGCCTTTATCCTCGTGGTGCACGAACCGCCGTTGGCCCGTCACCGACTCTGTGTTCTCTGGCTTAACTAATGCAATTCGAATGCCAGGTCGTTATCGCCGTATCAGTGCGGAAAAATGCTAACTGCATCACCCTTTTTGCACCGACTGAAAGCATTCATGCCCGTTCATTGTGCAACGGCGGCGGCACATCCTGCTGCCACAGCGTTTTCACCGCCAGCAGCGCGCGGGCGATCTCCACCATCCGCTGATTCTTCTCCATCGCCATTTTGCGCAGGCAGTGCCAGGCCTGCTCTTCGTTCATCTGCTGGTGGGTCATCAGCACGCTTTTGGCTTTATCAATCAGCCGCCGCTCCTCCAGCGTGTCCTTCAGCGACGCCAGTTGGCCGGAGAGCTGCTCCAGTTCGCGCGCCTGCTGACGCACCAGCGGCAGAAGTTGCCTGTCGAGGTGCAGCAGCATACTGTCGCTGGCCGGATCGTCATGCTGCGAGTCGGGCGCATCAGGCTTATCATCATCGGCGAGCAGCCCGTCCACCACGGCCATCAGCTCGCCAATCAATAGTTCTTCCAGGCCGCGCATCTGCTCCAGGCGCTGGGTTTGTAGCGCGAACCAACGCAGTGCCGCCTGGCCGCCGTCTTCGCCGGGCTGGCGGGTACAGGCGATACGCCTGAGCTGCTCAATGGCGATGCCCGCCTGGCATTCGGTATAGAACAACATTTTCAGCGGACTGGTCGCCAGCGACAGAAAACCGTCAAAGCAGGGCTGCTGGCCGTCGATACGGTCAACCATCCGCTGGCGTAACTCCTGACTGAAACTCCCCTGCGCAAACCCCTGCGCGCCCAGCGCACGTTCTTGCCCTACCAGTTCTTTACCCTGCATAAAGCTGTACAACGCCACCAGCCGCCCGGCCAGCGTCGGATCATCAATGCTGTCGTTGAGCTGAGGAATAATGTTAAGCAGATGGCGAATGGTGCGGCTGAACTGGCTGGTGGCCGTTTCGGCGGTCACTTGCTGGCTGACGACGTTTTCGCGCAGCGCGGGCAGCTGTTCAAGCGACCACACCGCGCGGGCAATACGCTGACACAGGCCGCTGGTGGAGGGAAGATGGCGCGGCGCCAAATTCAGCAGCAGCGTGCGGACCTGTTCATCCACCAGCGCTGCGCTGGCACGGCGTTCGGCGCCATACAATCGGCCCTGCGAGCATAACCAGATGTTGGATGCTCCCCGCTCACACTGTAACATATGCACCACGTGGCTAAGCTGGCTGACCAGTTGCCCCTGCTGTGCCAACTGCCGAAGCTGTTCTTTCTGCACCTGGCGCGCATAACGAAACCACTCGATAGCGCCGGGTGTATCATCTTCACGGTTTATCATACGCACTCCCGGTAGAGGATTTACCTATATCTTCTTAAAGCAATAACCGTGCCTTAATTAAGGAGTTCAGATGCAACGTATCGTCATTATCGCCAACGGGGCTGCCTACGGCAGCGAATCTCTGTTTAACAGCCTGCGTCTTGCCATTGCGCTGCGCGAACAGCAGGGCGACCTCCATCTACAGCTATTTTTAATGTCCGACGCCGTCACCGCTGGCCTGCGCGGGCAAAAACCGGCGGAAGGCTACAACATTCAGCAAATGCTGGAGATCCTCACCGCCCAGGGCGTACCGGTGAAGCTGTGTAAAACCTGCACCGATGGCCGTGGCATTTCCGCCCTGCCGCTGATCGATGGCGTGGAGATTGGCACGCTGGTTGAGCTGGCACAGTGGACGCTGACCGCGGATAAAGTGCTGACCTTCTGATTTCGTCGCCTTTACCCCGTTTTTAAAGGATATTGTGTTACCTCTGCTACATTCTGCGCAGCAATGTCATGAGCGCTGAAAGGATTCAGGAATTTTGTCATTTTTGTTGAAGTGTTACGGCATTTTTTGATCAAAATCAGCATCAGTGAACGCAGGGTTTGGTGTTATGCGATGAGTGAATTGTGAACAACATCACAGGCAGGATTTGGTCGCAGGGAGCGCGTTGACTCATGGCAGCGGGGTATTTTGGTGATGGTAAAGGCAAGTTTGACATTATTTGGCGGGGATACGGTGGTGGTGCGTTGCTCTGAGCGTTGCCACATTCATTTAATGAGCACCCAAAAGAGCGCCAGCAATCACGGCGCCGATATTCTGAGCGTACAAAACGAAGAAAAAGCGTATCTGACCGTGCCCTACAGCGGTACCTGGAACGTGCTGATTGACAGCCACAGCCAGTCGCTTGAGCACTCCATCAGCTACGTCGCGGCCTGATAACGTCCCCCGGAAGCACGCACTTCCGGGGTTTCGCTCATCGCACTTACGCCAGCCCCGGCGGGTTCACGCCACTGACCAGGACACGCACTTTATTAATCAGCTCATCTAAACCATCATCCGGCATGCCCAGCTTTTGCAGCTCCTGCTCCAGTGAGAACAGATACTGCGCGTTCGTTCCCAGCGGACCGCTGGCGCGGGCAATAAGTGGCGCAATCACCTGTACGCTGGTGTCGGACTCATACAGCGGATGGCGGGGATCCATAATAAATACCAGCGCATTCACCGTACGCCCATCGTCGAGGGTCAGCTTACACCAGGTCGGCAAATAGCAGCCGGTAATCATCTCACGCTTCCACAGCAGCGACAGCTCGTTTTCAATTTCATCGTCGGGCAGACGATAGGCCACGCCGGTGGTGCGTCCGCCCTCTTTCAACGCCAGCATTCGCCCCGGCTGGCAGGCGCTACCACGACCCGCCGTCAGCCGTAAACAAAACGCCCGATGCCAGCCGATGAGGGTACCGGTGACCGACTCGCTGTAGTTGAGCGCCGGGTTCCACATCAGCGAACCGTAGCCAAAAATCCACACCGGACCATTATCCGGACGACAGGCCAGCGTCGCCGCCAGCGATGCCGCACGCTGTTCAGCGGACCAGAGCAGCGATTCCTCTATTGCGCCAAACGCCGTTGTACAATCCGCTTTCATCAAGAAATCACGCGTTAACACTTTAAACCTCCACCACCACTTCTCTTCCCTGCAACACATGCGCCCTCAAGGGAACGAATGGCGACCTCCGGAGCTGTCGTTGACGAAATATTATCCAGCTTTATGCCACCGGATGCAATTTGTCTCCCGGGGCATTCGGGCTATTTCGAGGATTTCGCCGATGGTAAAAATAGGGAAATCCGTACATCAATATGCTGTTATTTAATAAATATTTGACCAATAATTTATATTATAGCCATCTTTAATGAAAAATGGCCTTACAGGTAAACTTTAGTAAAAGATCGCATTCCCGGTCGAAAAATTTGTTAATTTACGTCACTGATTTTTTCTATAATTATAAATACCTGCATACATGGAGAAACACATGACTCACGCACATGAGGCGGTGAAAACTCGCCACAAGGAGACGTCGCTCATTTTCCCGGTGGTCGCGCTGGCAATCCTGTTCTTCTGGGGAAGCAGTCAGTCATTGCCAGTGGTTATTGCCATCAATGCCTTAGCGCTGGTCGGCATTCTTAGCAGCGCATTTAGCGTAGTCCGCCACGCGGACGTATTAGCCCACCGCCTCGGCGAGCCTTATGGCTCTCTGATTTTAAGCCTTTCCGTTGTTATTCTGGAAGTCAGCCTGATCTCCGCACTGATGGCGACCGGCGACGCCGCGCCAACGCTCATGCGCGATACGCTCTATTCCATCATCATGATTGTCACCGGCGGCTTAGTCGGTTTCTCGTTATTGCTTGGCGGGCGTAAATTTGCCACGCAATATATGAATCTTTTCGGTATTAAACAGTATTTGATTGCGCTGTTTCCGTTGGCCATTATCGTGCTGGTGTTCCCGACCTCGTTGCCGGGCGCAAATTTCACGATCGGCCAATCACTGCTGGTAGCGCTGATCTCCGCCGCGATGTACGGCGTATTCTTATTAATTCAAACCAAAACTCACCAGAGCCTGTTTGTCTACGAGCACGAAGATGACAGCGACGATGATGACCCGCACCACGGTAAGCCTTCGGCGCACAGCAGCATGTGGCACGCGATCTGGCTGGTTGTCCATCTGGTGGCGGTGATTGCGGTCACCAAAATGAACGCCAACCCGCTGGAGACGCTGCTGACCAGCATGAACGCGCCTGTGGCCTTTACTGGTTTCCTGGTGGCGCTGCTGATTCTCTCGCCGGAAGGGCTGGGGGCATTGAAGGCGGTGTTGAACAATCAGGTTCAGCGCGCAATGAATCTCTTCTTTGGTTCGGTATTGGCCACTATCTCCCTGACGGTACCGGTCGTCACGCTGATCGCTTTTATGACCGGCAACGACCTGATGTTTGGTCTGGGAATGCCGGAGATGATCGTAATGGTCGCGTCGTTAATTCTGTGCCACATCTCGTTCTCCACCGGACGCACTAACGTACTGAACGGCGCGGCACACCTGGCACTGTTCGCCGCCTATCTGATGACGATATTTGCCTGATATTGCGAGCCGACGCGAGAAAGCGGCTAACGGCATGCAACGCGCGCAGAAAAGCTGGCAGGCATCCCGCATTGCGCGCGTTCGCTAAGTGAAGTGGTTCAGGATGTACACGTAGAATCTGCGCTAAGCCGGATTTTCTCCGGTGAGGCGCAATGTTGCGGGGGCTTGATCCCTGGCGGCATAGGTTGCTGGATAGAAAAACCCCCGCACGTTGAGAGGCGTAAACCTGACAACAGAACGGGGGGCTATCTTGAAACCTGACCCTTCAAGAATAGCCGCGAACCGTTGTCATTACAATAGAGGCGGCTATATGACGCTCGCGCAGTTTGGCGTCGCTTTCTGGCACGATCTTGCCGCTCCTGTCGTTGCGGGAATTATCACCGCAGCGATTGTGAGCGGATGGCGTAACAGGAAGTAACGCGCTGAGGGCGTCAGGCTGCCGTAACGGCAACGTGCGCCCGAAACGGGCCGCAGGGGTAACAGCCTGCGGCCTTTTTTGCGGCTATAAAAAAAGCCGGACCGCGATAAACGGGCCCGGCTTTTCAATGCAGTAGCAGAACTTACTTGCTGGTATCCAGTTCGTCGAACCCTTTCACCAGGTCGTCGATGGCTTTCATCTGCTTCAGGAACGGCTCCAGTTTGTCCAGCGGCAGCGCGGACGGGCCGTCACAGCGTGCGTTGTCCGGATCCGGATGCGCTTCAATAAACAGACCGGCGATACCCACCGCCATACCGGCACGGGCCAGCTCGGTAACCTGCGCGCGACGACCGCCGCTTGCTGCGCCAAATGGGTCACGGCACTGCAGAGAGTGGGTCACATCGAAGATAACCGGGGAGTTGTTGGACGCTTTTTTCATCACGCCAAAGCCCAGCATATCGACAACCAGGTTGTCGTAACCGAAGTTGGAACCACGGTCGCACAGAATCACTTTGTCGTTGCCCCCTTCGATGAATTTGTCAACGATGTTGCCCATTTGACCCGGGCTCACGAACTGCGGCTTCTTGACGTTGATAACCGCGCCGGTTTTCGCCATCGCTTCCACCAGATCGGTCTGACGAGCGAGGAACGCCGGCAGCTGGATCACGTCAACCACATCGGCAACCGGCTGCGCCTGGCTGGCTTCGTGAACGTCAGTGATGATCTTAACGCCGAAAGTTTGCTTCAGCTCCTGGAAAATCTTCATCCCCTCTTCCAGGCCTGGGCCACGGTAGGAGTGGATAGAAGAACGGTTGGCTTTATCAAATGAAGCTTTAAATACGTAAGGAATGCCCAGCTTCTGGGTCACGGTCACGTAGTGTTCGCAAATACGCATCGCCAGGTCGCGTGATTCCAGCACGTTCATGCCGCCGAACAGAACAAACGGCAGATCGTTTGCTACCTTGATATCACCAATGCTAACCACTTTTTCTTTCATAAGATCGCCTTGTTAGGGTATTTCCGCGATTATAACCGAGGTTATTACCGTTTAGTGAAGAGTAATTTGTTTGTGCGAGATGGTATTAATCTGCGCACGGATCATTTCGCTGATCGGGTCTTCCGGGCATTGCTCAACGAAATAGTTCAAATCGTTCAGTGCAATATGCTCGCACTCCAGCTGGGCATAAATCAGCCCGCGGTCGCGAATTTCATACGGGTCTTCTGGGTTAAACTGCAGCAGCGCTTCGCTGGTCCGCAGCGCCAGCTCCATCTGCCGCTCCTCCATCAGCGCCGATTTCAGGGTATCAAGCAGTTTACGCACCACCTCTGCGTTATCCGCTTCATCGAGGTCTTCGTTAAACAGCTCCGCCATCGGGCTGATATTTCCCTTGAGCCACACCTCAAGCGTATGCTCATCGAGAGTATCGCCGTTAAACGGGTTAATCAGCCATAGCTCCTCGCTGTCGACATCAGCACGCAGCAGCAGTTGAGTCGGAAAAATCACCGGCACGACCGGGATGTCGAGCTGAGCCGCAATCCACAGCACAATAGCCCCCAGCGCCACGGCGCTGCCCTGACGATTCTTAAGGACCTGATCGAGCCATAGCGCGTCGGACAGACGATACACGCCGAAAGAGTCACCAAAATTCCATTCGTGGTAAAACAGTTCGATCAGTCGCTCCATCTGACGCGTCAGCGTCCAGGAGGGGCTAATCTCTTCACGCGCCAGCGCCAACAGGCAATCAAGCTGCTCGCGCACCTTCTGCGACGGGAAATCATCACGAATCAATTCGGAAATAAGGATCATGCCATCGCACAGCGGCGCTTTATTAAATTCAAAATCAGCCAGTGACTTCATACCTTACCCCAACAGCGGAACTTTAGTGATGGCGAGTTTAACGATGATGCACAACACCATCAGCGCCAGCAAAAACGCAACAAACCCGCTCTGCTGGCTGCGCGGACGACGACGTCCAAGCGCGACAAACCCTAAAAAGATGTAAATGATAACGCCAAACAGTTTCTCCGTCAGCCATCCCCCCTCTTCAGTGAAGGGGTAATAGCGCGTCATCACCATGAGCGCCACGCCGCTGAGCAACAGCGTGCTGTCAACGCAATGCGGCAGCACACGCACCCAACGCGCGTCAAACAAAGCGCTACGATGGTGCATCCACCAGTAACGGAGGGCAAAAAATGAGACGGAGAAAATCGCCGACGCAATATGTAAATAGAGCACAAACTGGAACAAATTCACGCCTGCGCCTCCGCATGCTCTGGCCACTGCGCAAGCGTCAGGCGATCGTTGTCGCCGTAGTCGCGACAGGTTTGTGCCTGCCGATAGCCCGCAGCACTAAACAATTCACGCACCGCTTCGCCCTGCTTCCAGCCATGCTCCAGCAGCATATAACCACCGGGTTCAAGCCAGGCGCGGCCTTGCGAAATAATATGTGCCAGGTCGGCAAGCCCCTGATCGGCTGCCACCAGCGCAGTTTTGGGCTCAAAACGCACGTCACCCTGAGACAGGTGCTCGTCCTGCTCGTCGATATACGGCGGGTTGCTGACGATCATTGCAAAACGTTGGTCGTCCAGCGCACTGAACCAGTCGCTTTGGACAATCGTAATATTGTTGATAGCCAGATGATCGGCATTGCGCTGCGCCAGGGCGACGGCATCGGCAATAAAGTCGACGGCGGTAACCTGACAGTCCGGGCGCTCACTGGCTAGCGCCAGCGCGACCGCACCGGTGCCGGTACCCAAATCGAGAATACGGCACGGCGTCGGTGGCAGACGCGCAAGCGCCTGCTCTACCAGACACTCGGTATCCGGGCGCGGAATCAGCGTCGCCGGGGAGACAAACAGCGGCAGCGACCAGAACTCGCGCGTGCCCACCAGGTGTGCGACCGGCTCGCCGCGTTGACGCCGTGACAGCAGCGCCGCCAGCGTATCCACCTGCGCGGCGCTCAGCTCGGTCTCATCAAAGGCCAGAATCTGGGTGCGCGATTTGCCGGTGACATGCCCCAGCAGGATCTCGGCGTCGCGACGAGGGCTCTCGCCCCCCTGAAGCGCCGCTATCGCCTGCTGCAGCCACGCTCTCCAGGTCATCATTCCTGCTCGGACAGCGCGGCCAGCTGGTCGGCCTGATATTCCTGCACGATAGGCTCGATCAGCATATCGAGCTTACCTTCCATCGCCTCGTCCAGACGATAGAGCGTCAGGTTGATGCGGTGGTCGGTGACGCGCCCCTGCGGGAAGTTATAGGTGCGATTACGGTCGCTGCGATCGCCGCTGCCCAGCAGGTTACGGCGTTCGGAGGCTTCCGCCTGCTGGCGACGGGCAATTTCCGCCGCACGGATACGCGAGCCCAGCACCGACATCGCTTTGGCTTTGTTTTTATGCTGAGAACGTTCGTCCTGACACTCCACCACAATACCGGTAGGCAAGTGGGTAATACGGATAGCGGAATCGGTGGTGTTAACGTGCTGGCCGCCCGCACCGGAGGAGCGGAAGGTATCAATGCGCAGATCCGCCGGGTTGATATCCGGCAGCTCGGCCTCCGGCACTTCGGGCAGTACCGCGACCGTACAGGCGGAGGTATGGATACGCCCCTGAGATTCGGTAGCCGGAACGCGCTGCACGCGGTGACCGCCGGATTCAAACTTCAGACGGCCATATACACCTTCACCGCTGATTTTAGCGATCACTTCTTTAAAGCCGCCGTGCTCGCCTTCGCTGGCGCTCATGATCTCAACGCGCCAGCGGCGTGATTCAGCATAGCGGGAATACATACGGAACAGGTCGCCGGCAAACAGCGCCGCTTCATCTCCGCCGGTCCCGGCGCGCACTTCGATGAAAGCATTACGTTCGTCGTCCGGGTCACGCGGCAGCAGCAGCACCTGCAGCTGTTGTTCCAGCTGTTCTTCTTTGGCTTTGGCTTCCTGCAGCTCTTCCTGCGCCATTTCGCGCATTTCCGGGTCGTCGAGCATCATCTGCGCGGTTTCAATATCTTCCTGAACCTGACGCCAGTCGGTGTAGCAGCGGGCCACATCGCCCAGCTGTGCGTATTCGCGGGACAACGCGCGGAAACGGTCCTGATCGGCAATAGTTGCTGCGTCTCCGAGCAGCGCCTGAACTTCCTCATGGCGCTCGTAGAGAGCTTCCAGTTTAGCAACAATAGAAGGCTTCATTGGCGTAAATGCACCTTGTTATAAATAGAGTTGTGCTACTCCAGCCCGAGGCTGTTGCGCAGAATATGCAGGCGTTCGTCATCCCCGTCACGGGCGGCCTGCTGAAGAGATTTGGTTGGCGCGTGGATCAGGCGGTTGGTTAATTTCCGCGCCAGATCCTGCATGATGACCTGCGGATCGCCGCCCTGTTCGAGCGCGGCCATCGCTTTAGCGGTGAGTTCTTCACGCGCCGTTTCCGCCTGGGAGCGATAATCACGGATGATTTCGCTGGCGCTTTGCGCACGCAGCCAGGCCATAAACTCGCTGGTTTCCTGCTCAACGATGGTTTCAGCCTGCACCGCGGCGGCCTTACGCTGCGCGAGGTTATGCTGAATAATGTTTTGCAGATCGTCCACGCTGTAGAGATAGGCGTTGGCGAGTTTCCCCACCTCCGGCTCGACGTCGCGCGGTACGGCAATATCCACCAGCAACATCGGCTGATTGCGACGCGCCTTCAGCGCGCGCTCCACCATACCTTTACCGATAA
Source organism: Kluyvera georgiana ATCC 51603 (assembly GCF_001654985.1). Classification (GTDB taxonomy): domain Bacteria; phylum Pseudomonadota; class Gammaproteobacteria; order Enterobacterales; family Enterobacteriaceae; genus Kluyvera; species Kluyvera georgiana. Next base: position 66,155 of record NZ_LXEU01000043.1, on the reverse strand, counting down.
TCGGCAGCGGGCTGGCGGTTGAGCTGATAATGATATCGGCCTCTTTCAGGCGTTCATCAACGTCGCTAAGGGCAATAACTTCTGCGCCGACTTCATCCGCCAGCACCTGCGCACGTTCGCGGGTACGGTTGGCAATCAGCATTTTTTGCACGTGATGCTCGCGCAGATGGCGCGCCACCAGTTCAATGGTTTCTCCCGCGCCAACCAGCAGCACGGTCACCGTAGAGAGGGATTCGAAAATCTGCCGCGCCAGGGTACAGGCGGCAAACGCCACCGACACCGCGCTGGCGCCGATATCCGTTTCTGTACGCACGCGCTTGGCGACCGAAAATGATTTCTGGAACATGCGTTCCAGCTCGCTGGCGTGCAAATGGCCGCGGCTGGAATCGGCAAACGCTTTTTTGACCTGCCCTAAAATCTGCGGTTCACCCAGTACCAGCGAATCAAGGCCGCTGGCAACGCGCATCAGGTGGCTGACGGCGTCGTTATCCTGGTGCCAGTAGAGGCTCTGGCGCAGATCTTCTTCATTCAGCCCGTGGTATTCGCACAACCAGCGGACGATGGCATCGTGCAGGTTATCCTGCTCTTCGACGCTGAGATAAAGTTCGGTGCGGTTACAGGTCGACAGGACTACCCCCCCCTGCACCATTGGCTGAGCCAGCAGGCTCTCCAGCGCCTGGTCAAGCGTATCTGGCGAAAACGTGACGCGTTCTCGCAGCGCTACCGGGGCTGTCTTGTGGTTAATGCCAAGTGCTAAAAGGGTCATTGTGCGGGAGTAGTACCAGCGTTGATAAGGTTAGTCTGAGCGCATCATACAGGATGCGCGAGATCAATAAAAGGGACGGCCCCCTTTTGGAGTAATAGGTATTACGGGTTAATTTTATGATTTAAGACAACTTGAGCGTAGACGCTGCCCACCAGCGACGCTAGCATTAAGCGTTATAATCGCAACGCATATCAAGGATTGTCATCATGGCCCTGCCTCGCCTGATTCGTCTGCTGCCTTTAGCAGCACTGGTTCTTACTGCCTGTACCGTCAATGCGCCAAAAGGCCCAGGCAAAAGCCCGACCTCGCCGCAGTGGCAACAGCACCAGCAGGAAGTGCGCCAACTCAGCCAGTACCAGACGCGCGGCGCGTTTGCCTATCTGTCCGACCAGCAAAAAGTCTATGCCCGCTTCTTCTGGCAGCAAACCGGCCAGGACAACTATCGTCTGCTGCTGACCAACCCGCTGGGCAGCACCGAGCTGGAGCTGGTTGGTCAGCCAGGCTCCGCGCAGTTGACCGATAATAAAGGCCAGCGCTATACCGCCACCGACGGCGAAGAGATGATTGGCAAACTGACCGGCATGCCGATTCCGCTTAACAGCCTGCGCCAGTGGATCCTCGGCCTGCCGGGAGACGCCACCGACTATAAGCTCGACGACCAGTATCGCCTGAGTGAACTCAACTACACCCAGAACGGCAAGACCTGGAAAGTGGTATACGGCGGGTACGACAGCAAAACCCAGCCGGCGCTGCCGTCGAATATGGAACTGACCGAAGGGTCCCAGCGCATCAAGCTGAAAATGGATAACTGGATCGCCAAATGACGACCACCTGGCCCTCTCCCGCAAAGCTGAACCTGTTTTTGTACATTACCGGCCAGCGTCCCGACGGTTACCATACGCTGCAGACGCTGTTTCAGTTTCTCGACTACGGCGATACGCTGACCATCAAGCCACGCTGCGACGGGCAGCTGCGGCTGCTCACCCCAGTGACAGGCGTGCCGGATGAAGAGAACCTGATTATCCGCGCCGCACGTCTGCTGATGAAAGCCGCCGCAGAAACGGGTCGTCTTCCCGCAGGCAGCGGTGCCGATATCAGCATTGAGAAACGGCTCCCCATGGGCGGCGGCCTCGGTGGCGGCTCGTCAAATGCGGCCACCGTGCTGGTCGCGCTGAATCATCTCTGGCAGTGTGGGCTCCCGGAAGATGAGCTGGCGACGCTCGGACTGACGCTCGGCGCCGACGTGCCGGTGTTTGTTCGCGGCCACGCGGCGTTTGCCGAAGGCGTTGGCGAAGTGCTCACACCGGTCGACGTAGCGGAAAAATGGTACCTCGTGGCCCATCCGGGCGTCAGTATCCCGACGCCGATCATTTTTCGCGATCCGGAGCTGCCACGAAATACCCCGGTCAGGTCAATAGAAACGTTATTAAATTGTGAATTCGGCAATGATTGCGAGGTTATCGCAAGAAAACGTTTTCGCGAGGTTGATGATGTGCTTTCCTGGCTGTTAGAATACGCGCCGTCGCGCCTGACTGGAACAGGAGCCTGTGTCTTTGCTGAATTCGACACGGAACTCGCTGCCCGCCAGGTGCTTGAGCAAGCCCCGGAATGGTTGCAAGGCTTTGTGGCGAAAGGTGTCAACCTCTCTCCATTGAAGCAAGCCCTGCTCTGAATCATTCGGTTTCCGTCAGCCCTGTTGACGAAAGAAGAATGGTGATGAGTAACCCTGCCGGGCAAACTGAGCTCCGGTGACAACGTCACCCTGTTCCAGACGTTGCATCGCGCTCTTTAATACACCGCCTGGATGAAATCGGCCTGGCCCGCACAGTTTTTGGCCCGATTCATCCACCACTGGACGCATGCCTGAGGTTCTTCTCGTGCCTGATATGAAGCTTTTTGCTGGTAACGCCACCCCGGAACTAGCACAACGTATTGCCAACCGCCTGTACACTTCTCTCGGCGACGCCGCTGTAGGTCGCTTTAGCGACGGCGAAGTCAGCGTACAAATCAACGAAAACGTACGCGGTGGTGATATTTTCATCATCCAGTCCACTTGTGCCCCTACTAACGACAACCTGATGGAATTGGTCGTTATGGTTGATGCCCTGCGCCGTGCTTCCGCAGGCCGTATCACCGCCGTTATCCCTTACTTCGGTTATGCTCGCCAGGACCGTCGCGTTCGCTCTGCTCGTGTACCTATCACCGCTAAAGTTGTCGCTGACTTCCTGTCCAGCGTTGGCGTTGACCGCGTACTGACCGTAGACCTGCACGCTGAACAGATCCAGGGCTTCTTCGATGTTCCGGTGGATAACGTATTCGGTAGCCCAATCCTGCTTGAAGATATGCTGCAGCTGAACCTGGATAACCCGATCGTGGTTTCTCCGGATATCGGCGGCGTGGTTCGCGCTCGTGCTATTGCCAAGCTGCTGAACGATACCGACATGGCTATCATCGACAAACGTCGCCCGCGCGCGAACGTTTCCCAGGTTATGCACATCATCGGCGACGTTGCCGGTCGTGACTGCGTACTGGTTGATGACATGATCGATACCGGCGGCACGCTGTGCAAAGCGGCAGAAGCGCTGAAAGAACGCGGTGCAAAACGCGTATTTGCTTACGCGACTCACCCGATCTTCTCCGGTAACGCGGTCAATAACCTGCGTAACTCCGTCATTGACGAAGTGGTTGTCTGCGATACCATCCCGTTAAGCGATGAGATCAAAGCGCTGCCAAACGTTCGTACTCTGACCCTGTCCGGGATGCTGGCCGAAGCGATTCGTCGTATCAGCAACGAAGAATCCATCTCCGCCATGTTCGAGCATTAATCGGATTTGGTTAAAAAACCCGCTGCGGCGGGTTTTTTTGTCTGTATTGTTTATTTGTATGATTTATGCCAACTTCACTGCCATTCACGTGACAGATGATGCGCTCATGGATGAAACAGTATTGTGAATAAATTACTCTCTCCTCAAGTGATGCCTTTCCGCGCGCTGATTGACGCCTGCTGGAAGGAGAAGTACACCTCGGCCCGCTTTATGCGCGACCTTATTGCCGGGATCACCGTCGGTATTATCGCTATTCCGCTGGCGATGGCGCTGGCGATTGGTAGCGGCGTGGCGCCGCAGTACGGCCTGTATACCTCCGCCGTCGCGGGGATCGTTATCGCGCTGACCGGGGGCTCGCGCTTCAGCGTTTCCGGGCCAACCGCCGCCTTCGTCGTGATTCTCTATCCCGTATCACAGCAGTTTGGCCTGGCCGGTCTGTTGGTCGCGACCCTGCTTTCCGGACTGTTTTTAATCCTCTTTGGCCTGGCCCGTTTTGGTCGCCTGATTGAATACATTCCGCTGTCGGTGACCCTCGGCTTTACCTCGGGGATTGGTATTACCATTGGTACCATGCAGATTAAAGATTTTCTCGGTCTGCAGATGGCGCATGTCCCTGAACACTATTTACAGAAGGTGGGCGCGCTGGCGATGGCGCTGCCGACCATTAACTTTGGCGATGCCGCGATTGGCATTGTCACTCTCGGCACGCTGATTCTCTGGCCGCGTCTTGGACTGCGTCTTCCGGGCCACCTGCCCGCGCTGATTGCGGGCTGCCTCGTGATGCTAATCGTCAACCTGCTCGGCGGCCACGTTGCCACCATTGGCTCCCAGTTCCACTATATTCTCGCCGACGGTACCCAGGGCAACGGGATTCCGCAGCTGCTGCCGCAGTTTGTTCTGCCGTGGGATCTGCCGGGCTCCAGCTTTACCCTGAGCTGGGAATCGCTGCACGCGCTGCTGCCCGCGGCGTTCTCCATGGCGATGCTCGGCGCGATTGAATCGCTGCTGTGCGCCGTGGTGCTGGACGGTATGACCGGCACCAAACATAAAGCCAACAGCGAACTGATCGGCCAGGGGCTGGGCAACATTGTGGCGCCGTTCTTCGGCGGGATTACCGCCACCGCCGCGATTGCCCGCTCGGCGGCCAACGTTCGTGCCGGAGCCACCTCTCCGGTTTCGGCGGTGATCCACGCCATTCTGGTCATTCTGGCGCTGCTGATCCTCGCGCCCGTGCTCTCATGGCTGCCGCTATCAGCAATGGCTGCGCTGCTGCTGATGGTGGCATGGAACATGAGCGAGGCGCACAAAGTGGTGTATCTGCTGCGTAAAGCACCGAAAGACGACATTATCGTGATGCTTATCTGTATGTCGCTAACGGTGCTGTTCGATATGGTTATCGCCATCAGCGTCGGCATCGTGCTGGCTTCACTGCTGTTTATGCGCCGCATTGCACGCATGACGCGACTGTCTGCGGTCAACGTGACCGTCCCGGATGATGTGCTGGTGCTGCGGGTGATTGGCCCGCTGTTCTTTGCCGCCGCCGAAGGGTTGTTTACCGACTTGGAGTCGCGGATTGCGGGTAAGCGGATTGTGGTGCTGAAATGGGATGCAGTGCCGGTACTGGATGCCGGTGGTCTGGATGCCTTCCAGCGCTTTGTCAAAAAATTGCCCGACGGCTGCGAACTGCGCGTTTCAAACCTCGAGTTCCAGCCGCTGCGCACCATGGCGCGTGCCGGGATTCAGCCAATTCCAGGGCGTCTGGCCTTCTTCCCGAATAAAGACGCGGCGCTGGCAGACGTCTCACAACGCTGAGTCACATTTGCGGCGGCCAGAGCGCTGGCCGCCGCAGACACATTAGTAATCGAACTGCCGGTAGTAACGGCGAATATTCAGGTCGTGCCCGGTATGATGTTCAAAGTGGGCCGCCAGTCTGTCCACCAGCAGCGTTGACACGACACACGGTGCCATTATCCAACGGAAAGCGTCATCGATGCCGTTTAGCGGATAGTCGCGTGGGTCAATGACTACCAGATGATCGGTTATCTTTTTCGCGAAGCGCTCAACACGTTCATCCAGTGCCCGGCATTTACCCTCGCCTTTCACCAGGAACAGCGGAACATCTTTCTCCAGCAGTTCCAGAGTGCCATGGAAAAACTCCGCCGAGCTGACTGATTTAGTTCGCTTCCACTGCATCTCTTCAAGGATACACATCGAGAACAGGTAAACTTCCCCCCACATCTCGGCTCCACCGATCCACATCATATAATCACGGTCATGATACTGCGCAGCGATATTATCCGCCTGCGGATCAAACTGCCGTTTAGCCTGTAAGAGATTTTCCGGCAATAATTCCAACTGGCTGGCAAAGCGCTCATAATCCGCAAACTCGCCATGACGATAAATTACGCGGAAAAATAACCAGTAGAGCAGCATATATTCATATTCTACGCCGTTTTTGTGACACATCGGAATATGCCATTTCGCCGCCTCAGCTAATGGTGAATCGGCATTCCGGGTAATAGCGACCACGCGAATACCTTGCCCTTTACACCATTCTGCAATCGCCACCGATTCTTTCGTATCACCGGATTTAGACAAGGTCACGACCACCGCGTCTTTGGTTAATTTCTTATGCCCGTGATGGATCAATTCCGCTGCCTGTTCAAGATAAACCGGCACGTCGGTTAATTGTTTAGCAAATTCATTAATCGCCATCATTGGCGCCAAAGAACCGCCTACTGAGGCAAAAAATAATGCGCTACAGCCACTCTGATAAATATCATCGGCGACGTTTTCCGCCTGTTTGCGCGCAGCAATGATCTCGCGAGCACTGGTCAGGTACTCGTCCTGATTAAAACCCAACATAGTTATCTCCTGAATAATCAGATTTTACTTTTTAATACGCGATCGAAATCGTTGAAAATACGTTTGCTGAGATCGATGCCTTTGAGTCCGGCGATATGCCAGGCCAGCATCTGGATTGGGACAACCAGCAACAGCGGTGCCAGATGGTGTTCACACGGGCAGTTCAGCGCTAACGTATGCGCATCCTCCTCGTCGTTGAGCGTCAGCGTGAAAGCCTGCGCGACAGACGGCGTCATGTAGTCGCGCAGCGCCCGGCTGCGTTCATCCGGCTGGTCTTCAATAAACAGCATGATATGGCGGACATTAGCCTCCAGATAAGGGCCGTGCATATAGGCCTCGAGCTCGAAACCGCTGGAAGGGAAGCGTACCGTCTCGGTGAATTTGGTTTCACACTCTTTGGCCACGCCCACCAGCGCCCCGTAGCCGATGGCGACAAAACGCTCGCCGTCGCGCAGCGTCGCGCTGTGCCGCTCGATAAAGTGCGAGGTACGGGTTATCGCCGCCGGGATTGCCGCCGCCAACCGCCGCAGTTCCGCGAGATAATGCCGTTCTTCCTCAGCGCTGGCTTTCCCCTGACCTCGGGCAATCAACAGGGCCATCAACAACAAATTCAATACCGTCGCGCTAAAACCTCGGGTAACGAAGCCCACGCTCTCAATACCGGTATTGATATCCAGAACGCCGTCACACGCCTTCGCAATCGGGCTTTGCGGATCAGAGGTGAGCGCGAATACAGGAAGCTTCGCCGCCTGTACCTTACGCATCGCCTCCAGCGTTGACGCGCTTTTTCCGCTTTGTGAAATCGCCACCACCAGATCGGTATGCGGGTCAATCATTTCATAGTGGGTAAAGTTATACGGCTCTTTAATCTCCACCAGCAGGCCGAAGCGTTGCTCGAAGAAATAGCGCGCGCACAGCGCGGCGTTCAGTGACGACCCGGTAGCCAACAGCAGAATTCGGCGTACCGGATGCTGGAGGGCAAATGTTTCAATTGCCGCCAGATTTTGCCGATAGTCGCGGATGATCTGCGCCAGACATTCAGGTTCCTCGCGGATATACGTCATCATTGTGGGTACCATATTCATCTCCCGTTAAAATAATCCAATCCACGATCCAGCAATGCCCACCAGCGCCATCCCGCCAATAATCGTGAGCGGTTTGACCTTTCGCCCCAGCAGCCAGTAGACAATGCCAAAACTCACCAGTGGCAGCAGACAAGGCATAATGTCGTTGATAATGTCCTGCACCTGGGTTTTCGCCTCCCCGGCACCAAAAGAGATGGGAATGGTGATATCAATCATCGAGGCAGTCATCGCCCCCACCACCATCAGGCCGATAATCGACGCCCCGTAGGTCAGGCTTTCCATCATTCCGCTTTTCTGGATCCGCTGCAGCACGCCTGTCCCCAGTACGTAACCCCAGCGCGTGAAGAACCAGCGCACCAGGATGTGCGGCACGTTGAACACCAGCAGAAATAAAATTGGCCCAAGGATATTGCCCTTCAGCGCCAGACTGGTGCCGATGCCGGTGGCGATCAGCCGCAGCGTTCCCCAAAAGAAAGAGTCTCCCAGCCCGGCAAGCGGTCCCATCAGCGACGCTTTAACGTTATCAATCGCGCTGGCGTCCATCTTGTTCTGCTGGCTATTTTTCTCCTCCATCGCCGTGGTAATTCCCAGCAACAGGGTGACGATGTGCGGCGTGGTATTGAAGAACACCAGATGCCGCTTCAGCGCCCCGGCCAGCTCCTCTTTCCGCGGATAGAGTTTCTTCAGTACCGGGATCAGCGCGTAGACAAAAGCGAGGTTCATCTGCCGCTCATAGTTCCATGAAAACTCCATCTGAAAGGAGCGCCAGAACACTCGACGCAGATCGCGTGGCGTTATGCGGGTTTCTTCCTCTACCTGCGGCGGCAGGGATTCTTCAGAAATTATCTTCGTCGTCATCGCTGACTCCTTGTTCTGTGGCCGTACGGGGTGAATGAAGCGCGGTAACGTTGACCATCACCACCGCCACGATAGCGCCCAGAATGGCTATTCCGGTTACCGGGATTTTCAGATAGGCCATCAACACAAAGCCGAGGAAAAAATACGGCGCAACTTTCTTGTTAATCAGTAGCCTGGCGAGCATTGCGAAGCCGAGCGCCGGAATAATGCCGGTCGCCACGCTGAGGCCGTGTTTGATAAATTCCGGGATCGCATCCAGCAGCGATTTCACCGCATTACTGCCGACAAGAAACGATACCGTGACCACCGTCGCCAGCATTAACGACAGCCCGAATCCAGCAATAAGGTGCATACGCTCAATGCCGCGCGTATCCGCCTGTTCGGCATAACCATCAGCCTTCTGACTGAGCCAGGGAATAAACATCCCCAGGTAGACGTTTTTCAAAATCAGCGTCAGGGTGGCAATCGGCAGGCCCAGCAGCAGCGCCGTTTCCGTGCCCGCACCGGAGGTAATCGCAAACGCCACGCCGAGTATGCCACCGGTGACCACATCGGGCGGAATCGATGCGCCCACCGAGAAAGAGCCAATAAACGCCAGCTCCAGCGTGGCCCCCATAATGACGCCGGTTTGCACATCCCCCAGTACTAACCCGGTTAGCAAGCCGGTGACGATTGGCCGCGAAATGAGCGATGTTCCCATCGCGTACTCTGATTGCGCGATAAACGCCACCAGACCGAGTAACAGAGCCTCTACCATAATCTGTCCTCCGGAATTAAAGACATTCCGCTAAAAGCTGTTTGCGATCGTTCGGGACCTGGCGAATTTCGACCTCAACGCCGCTGTCGATGAGCTGCTGCAGCTGCACGATTTCTTCCGGCAATAAATTAATCGCCTTAGAGATATTCTGGCTGCCCTCTTTCGCTTTAATCCCACCCAAATTAATACTGCTGATACCCTCAACGGCATTCACGATGCGCCAGGCATCAGTCACCGATTCCACGACAATAAATAATTTGTATTTATCCGTGACGCCGCTTTTTATCGACTCGATTGAGTCATCGATATTTTTAATCACCAGCTTGACTGAAGGCGGTTTAGCGAGCTTGATCGTGGTTTTCCGCAGTTCATCGTTGGGCACATTGTCGTTAGCAATTAAAATGCAGTCTGCGCCAACATATTGCGTCCAGGAAAAAGCTACCTGACCGTGAAGTAAACGATGATCTACCCTTAAAAATTTAATCATGACGCCTCCTGTGTTCAGAAGTCTTTATCAATGGTCGTCGCACTGGCAATGGTATGATTGCAGTACTGAATGCTCTCTTTAGCGCTAGCTAGCGCTTCAGAAATTAATTTATCGGTATCCCTTTCCTGCGTGGAAATAAGTAAGTCGATAATTAGCGGTAAATTCAGACCGGACAATAAATGAAAGTGCGGGCGCGATAAAAAGCGGACAAATTCATTGTTCACGCTACCGGCGAAGATATCGGTAATCACAATCAGTTCATCGTCGGCGAGAAAGTTCGCCAGCAGTGATTCGACCTGTTGGGTCAGGTCAACGTCATCATCTACATAGGCGCACAGGGTGTGAATATCCGGCTGCTTACCGAGAATCAGCTCCACGGAATTCAACAGGCCGTTGGCGAAAGTGCCATGACTGGCAAAAATATAGTGTCGTTTCATCCTTACCTCGAAAGCGCATTCCACTGCTTTCTCTTATTGCAACCGGCATGCCAGAAACAGTGGCGCACCGGTCAGGCTCAGAATGAAAAGATGAAGGGTGTTAAAACTCTTGATCTTGCTGAATATATTCTGTTTCGCGCGTCAGGATATCGAGAATGTAACAAAGCTCAATACGCGGGATTTTGACACTATATCCGCTTTCTATGACACTAAAGGCCTCTCGCAGAATAACCAGTTCGCTCTCCGGACACTGTTTCCCCGCATCGTGAGTCGGCGAGGCATTACGGATCAGCCGCTCAATCAGGCAGCTAATATGAACATACAGCGCCACCTTCCGATCGTTAGCCACCTGGCAGCCGGCAAGGTGCTCATAGCGCAATAAAAACTGCTCTACCTGATTTATCACTTTCCCCGTATCAAGGATCGTTACCGACTCAATGACCCGGCGCAGCGAGAAGTTCTTGAGCAGCAGGTTATTAATTTCGCTCACCTGCTCAGCCGTCGCCAGCTCGCCAAAAATGCGCATCAGCGGCCTACTGCCCTCGCCTGATATCAGCGAATCCAGCGAGATCCACGGTAGCGCCTCGAGATGAGGATCGAGCGTGCCGACCACCGCCAGCACCTCGTAGCGGCTGAGCAGCGGCTCACGACGTGCCGGACAGGCCAACGTATCGACATCGCAGGCCACAATATCAATGGCCAGCGCAGCCGGGATGCTGGCGCTTAATAGTGCCGACAGGTTAGCCGCCGCCCCCATACCGGTCGCGCAGGTGGTGAGAATGGCCCTCGGTTTATCGGCTTGCGGGTAATAAAGCTGATGCTCAACGGCCAGCGCGCCGCCAATCTCCCGCACAATATCTTCCAGCATATCCCCCTGCAATATGCGTTCTCCCACATACATCGCCATGCTGGTCGAGACGTTGTTGACGATTGCGACCGGCGTCGACAGGCGGCGATTAAAGTGACTGTGAATCGCCTTTAGCGAGCCCATATCGACCAGAATAATCAGCCCGGAACCCAGCGCATGACTCTCAATGTAGCTCTGAACCTGGTTGGCGATCGCCTCGGGGGTCACATCAAGCGGCATATCAAACGACTCGAACAGCTGGCTTTTCAGCAGCCGATTCGCCACGTTGGCGATACTGCTGGCGGTCGCATAGCCGTGGGCCAGAACGATCGCCCGGGTCACCTGCTGCTGGCTGACGGCGCCGGTTTTTTGCAGCCACAGTACCAGCAAGAGCAGATCCACGCGCCGTGGTTCGATATCAAGCTTCAGCGCCAGCGCGGCGAGGATCGCCTCGCAAAAGCGGTACAGCAGCGGAAATTTCTGCACGAGAAAATTCTCCAGCTGGCGGCTTTTCTCGCGGCTTAAAGTGGACAGTGTCTGGCGGGAGCGATGGATAAGATAGTGGCTCAGGGCATAAATACAGTTGCCGTTAAACTGAATATTGAAGCGTTTTTCCAGCCGATAGAACTCTTCCCGCACCTGCTGCGTGGCCAGCAGCAGCATATGGGCACTGTGGGCGTCAGAGTTATCGAAAATCAGCCGGTCAAAGAGCGTTTCAATCTCTTCGCCCATGCTTTTTTGCGCCTCCTCCCAGCTGCTTTTCTGACTCAGCACCGCTTCATACAGCGCCAGCACGCGGCACTGGGTATCGTAAATCAGGCTCTGCGCCGGATCGCGCGCGCGCTGTAGCCAGTGCAGGTTGGTGTGGGGCTCAACAAGCAGCGGCTCTTCCTGGGAGAGCGGCTCATTGAGCGCGGGCGTTGCGGCCACGATGTTCTCCGGCAGATCGTGCAGCGTCACATTAAGCACTTCGCTGCCCGGCCGCCGGGCCCAGGCCGAAGCCACCGCGTATTTGATCACATTCTTCATCTCGCCAACATTGCCGCGATAAACATAGTGCGTCAGCCCCTGCAACAACCTCGGCGTCAGCTGTAGCCGTGCGTTGAGCGTTCGTGCTTCCTGCCAGAAAAATTGCAGCATCAGCGCCTCTTTCTCGTGGCGGCTGCGATGCTGTAAATCCGGCAGGCTGATGAGAATCGGGATACGGCGAATAAAAGTTGTCAGGAAGGTGCTGTGAATGTCTTCGGTAGTAGCAAATACCAGCCGCAGCGAGACTGGCACCCCCTGCGCGGACTCTCCAACGCGGTATATCTCTTTACGATCCAGCCAGGTAAACAGCTTTTCCTGCCCTTCCGCGTTCAGACGATGAACTTCATCGAGAAACAGCAGCCCGCCGTTCGCCGCCTCGAAGGCCCCGGCTTTATCGCTCTGCGCGCCGGTAAAAGCCCCTTTGACATAGCCAAACAGGTTGGCAGCCAGCAGTTCCGGGTTGTTGGCATACTGCGCGCAGTTGAAGCTGACAAAGGGGGCTTCGGGGGCCAGCAGCCCCTGCGCGATAGCGTATTCGTGCATCAGTTCCGCCATATAGCTTTTCCCGGTACCGCTGTCACCGGTGATAAGCAGCGGCAGCCCGCCGTCAGGATAAAACAGCGCGGTTTTCATCTGTTCAATGGGCTTTCGCAGGCTACCGTCATGGCCGGTCAGCAGTGAAAAATGATCGACCGGCTCCGGCTGACGATCGCTCTCAGCAAGCAGTTCCGCCATGCTGGCGTACTCGTTACGGGATAGCGGAAAGAACTGCTGGCTGAACGCCTTTTTATGCAGGAAGTAAACCGGACGCGTGTTGATCTTCACCAGAACATCCTGAGCAACCAGCTGATTGAGGTAATGACTGGCGGTATTGCGCTGCATGGCAAAACGCTGAGCCAGATCGCTGGCGGTAAAAACGTCGCTCAGATTATCGGGGTCAAAAAAATCCGTCTGATTTTGTAGAAAAGCTAATAGTTCCGTTTTACGCATCTCATCCCCCATCATCACCATCACAGGCGTTTATGATGCGGGGAAATCGACCCGGCGTTGGCGCATAATTTATTTTTTGTGCTCTGAACCACAAAAACCACCGCGAGGACGTTTGGTCGCGAGGATAAAAAAATCCGGAAGCGTAAACGCTTCCGGATTCGTCTGCCCGTCAGGGCTCGCGAGCAAGCCTGAAAATTCAGGCTTTCAGCAGTTGCTCAGCCGTTGCCTTCACGCTCGCCAGCAGGACTTTCACATCCTCCAGGCACACGGTCGGGTTCAGCAGCGTCAGCTTCAGGCAGGTGATGCCATCGGCTTCGGTGACGCCGACGTTAGCGCTACCGGAAGCCAGCAGCACGTCGCCGATACGCTGGTTGAGCAGCGCAACAAACGCCATATCGTCGCTTGCCGAACGGAAGCGGAACAGCACGCTTGCCAGCTGCGGCTCCATCACCAGCTCCAGATGCGGCTGGGTTTTCACAAACTCAGCAACATCACGCGCCAGCGTGACGCCGTTATCAATGATCTCGGCATACTGCTTTTTACCCAGCGCTTCGAGGCCCATCCACAGCTTCAGCGCGTCGAAACGGCGCGTGGTCTGCAGCGACTTCGACACCAGGTTCGGTACGCCGTGCTCTTCATCGAAATCAGAGTTCAGATATGCCGCCTGGTAACGCATCAGCTCATAGTGACGCGCGTCTTTCAACAGGAACGCGCCGCAGCTGATGGTCTGGAAGAACTGCTTGTGGAAGTCCAGCGTCACGGAGTCTGCCAGCTCAAGGCCGTTCAGGAAGTGACGATATTTCTCAGACAGCAGTAACGCCCCGCCCCATGCCGCATCCACGTGCATCCAGATCTGGTGCTCTGCCGCCAGCGCCGCGATATCCGCCAGCGGGTCGATGGCGCCCGCATCGGTGGTTCCCGCAGTGGCGACGATCGCCATCACCTGCTCGCCGTTGGCTTGTGCCTGGGCCAGCTTGTCTTTCAGGTCCGCCAGATCCATACGCGAGTATGCATCGGTCTTCACCTGAGTAACGGAGCGGTAGCCCAGTCCCATCAGCGCCATGTTTTTCTGCACGGAGAAATGCGCGCTTTCAGAGCAGAACACTTTGATTTTGCTCAGGTCGCCGGTCAGACCATTCTGCTGAATGGAGTGCCCCTGGCGAGCAAAGAACGCATCGCGCGCCAGCATCAGGCCCATCAGATTGCTCTGGGTGCCGCCGCTGGTGAACACGCCTGCATCACCTGCCGCATAGCCCACCTGCTCACGCAGCCATTCGATCAGTTTGATCTCAATGATCGTGGCCGACGGGCTCTGGTCCCAGGAGTCCATGCTCTGGTTAGTGGCGTTGATCAGCACTTCCGCCGCCTGGCTAATCACCAGGCTTGGGCAGTGAAGGTGCGCCACGCACTGCGCATGGTGAACCAACAGGCTGTCTTTGAGAAAGTATTCAACCGCACGCTCAATAGCGGCCTGGTTGCCCAGGCCCTGAGACGTAAAATTCAGGTTGATACGTTCGCGCAGCTGCTCAACGGTTTTGCCCTGATACATTTCAGGCTGCTTCAACCATTCAACGACCGCTTGCGTACTCTGCTCGATAGCGTCCTGGTAGGCGGCAATGCTCTGCGCCGAGCCGGACAGAATCGGGTTTACGTCTGACATTCGATCCAACTCCGTTTAAACCGGCTTTACGCCAGCGCCCAGCAGGGCGTTTTCGAATTTATCGAGGAACACTTCCAGCTCAGCGTTAGTGATCAGCAGAGACGGCAGCAGGCGCAGTACGCAACCGTTACGACCGCCGCGCTCCAGAATCAGCCCGTTTTCGAAGCATTTTTTCTGCAGCAGCGCGGACAGCTCGCCATCGGCCGGGTAGCAGCCCATGTGATCCTGCGCTTCGTTCGGCTTAACGATTTCCAGACCGATCATCAGACCCAGACCGCGCACCTGGCCAATCACCGGGTAACGTTTCTGCAGGTCAGCCAGTTTGCCTTTCAGCCACTCGCCCTGGGCGGCAACTTTGTCGGCAATCTTGTCGTCTTTGAGGATCTTCAGCGTTGTCAGACCGGTGGCCATCGCCAGCTGGTTGCCGCGGAAAGTGCCGGTGTGGTGGCCCGGAGACCACGCATCGAACTGCTTCTTAATACCCAGAACCGCCAGCGGCAGACCACCGCCCACCGCTTTGGACATGACGATGATGTCAGGTTCGATACCCGCATGTTCGAAGGCGAACAGCTTACCGGTACGCGCGAAGCCAGCCTGAACTTCATCGATGATCAGCAGAATGCCGTGTTCCTGAGTGACTTTACGAATGCGCTGCAGCCACTCGACCGGAGCCGGGTTTACACCGCCCTCGCCCTGTACCGCTTCGAGGATCACCGCAGCCGGTTTACGCACGCCGCTTTCAACGTCGTTGATCAGGTTTTCGAAGTAGTAGGTTAATGCTTTAACGCCAGCTTCACCGCCAATACCCAGCGGGCAGCGGTACTGATGCGGATACGGCATAAACTGCACTTCCGCCATCATGTTGCTGACGGCTTCTTTCGGCGACAGGTTGCCGGTCACGGACAGCGCGCCATGGGTCATCCCGTGGTAGCCGCCTGAGAAGCTGATAATGCTGGAACGGCCGGTCACTTTCTTCGCCAGCTTCAGCGCCGCTTCAACGGCATCCGCGCCGGACGGCCCGGTGAACTGCAGGCAATATTCTTTGCCCTGGCCCGGTAATAAAGACAGTAAATAAGATGAAAACTCATCTTTTAACGGCGTGGTAAGGTCAAGCGTATGTAACGGTAAGCCGCTTGTGATGACACTTTGAATGCTCTGGAGCACTTCAGGATGATTGTGACCGAGCGCCAGGGTACCGGCACCTGCAAGGCAATCAAGATATTGATTATTTTCTACGTCGGTAATCCAGACGCCCTGCGCTTTGGCAATAGCCAATGGCAGTTTACGCGGATAGCTGCGGACATTAGATTCAAACTCAGCCTGTCTTGCTAAAAAGGTATCATTGCTCTGTGGTAATGAATTAGCACTTAAAGTATCAATACGGACTTTATCCGTCATCATATCACTCCTACAACCAGGTGTAGATTAACGCCTGATTGAATAAATGGTTATAAGGGTTACCTGTAAAAAAGCGCGGCTAATATATGTTGTTTTAGCACTGGACTCAATCATTTATTTTGCATTGCGGAAAAATGTCATTTTCACTTTTAAAATCAATACATAACAGCAACGCTATAGTGCTAAATTTATAAGAATTTGTTACCGTTTATCTTACACAGCGTCATACAACTGACATCCAGATGATGTAAAGAAAACCATCAGTTTTTCATGGTTTTATTATTCTTTTACATGAATTTACCATTATTAATGTATGCATTACGTCGTTAAAGCATGATTTTTCACTTGTTTACGATGAAATATAATAAAAAAGTCGATCCCTCTGAATAAATCACTTACTATGGCGCGCTTATTTGCAGGCTCTGTAAATAAAGAACTAATGCGCATCACCCGGTAACGCGTACAGGCGAAACACGTTATCGACAACAGGAGAGATTCCTGGGTTGTCATTAGAAATGTTCGCGGGCGGACATTTCGTAAGGCGAAGATCGCTTCCCTTATGCCGAGAATGAAAATTTTCTAGCCATTAAATGATGGCGCCCTGATATGAGATTGTTATGACTCGCATTTATCCACATTTCATCGTTGCCAAATTTGGCGGCACCAGCGTCGCTGACTTTGACGCGATGAACCGCAGTGCCAGCATTGTTCTTGCTGATCCCAACGTTCGTTTAGTTGTTCTCTCTGCTTCGGCAGGCGTCACGAATCTCCTGGTCGAGCTTTCTGAAGGTCTGGAAAGTCGTCAGCAATTAGACAAACTCGAGACGTTACGTACTATTCAGTACAATATTATTTCCCGCCTGAAGCAGCCGTCCGTTATCAGCAAGGAAATTGATAATCTCCTCGATAATATCGGTCACCTGGCGCAAACGGCGGCCACATCGCCATCCGCCGCGCTGAGTGATGAACTGGTCAGCCACGGTGAGCTAATGTCTTCCCTGCTGTTCACCGAAGTGCTGCGTGAACGTGAGGCAGAGGCCAGCTGGTTTGACGCCCGTAGCGTAATTCGCACTGACGACACCTATGGTTGTGCAGCCCCCGATATCGATGCGCTGGCGGCGCTGGCCGAGACGCATCTGCGTCCGCGTCTGGAGCAAGCCATCATTATTACTCAGGGGTTTATTGGTCGTGACGCGCAGGGCCATACCACAACCCTGGGTCGCGGCGGCAGCGATTACACGGCCTCACTGCTCGGCGAAGCGCTGAATGCCGGTCGGGTTGATATCTGGACCGACGTAGCGGGAATCTACACCACCGATCCGCGCATTGCGCCAAATGCCAAACGTATCGATCGCATCTCGTTTTCCGAGGCCAGCGATATGGCGGCCTACGGCGCGAAAGTGCTTCATCCGGCAACGTTGCTGCCTGCCATGCGCAAAAACATTCCGGTATTTGTCGGCTCGAGTAAAAATACCGCTGCCGGCGGCACGCTGGTGTGCAGCACGACGGAGAACCCGCCGCGTTATCGTGCGGTGGCAGTGCGACGTAAGCAGACGCTACTGCGCTTACACAGCCTCGACGCGCAGCCGTCATGCCACTTCTTAGCCCAGATGTTTACCCTGTTAGCGCGCCATTCTGTCGCAGCCGACCTGGTCACAACCTCTGAAAACAGCATCGCGCTGGCGCTGGACTCTACTCACGCCACCTCAGGTGAGGACCATACGCTAACCACGTCATTATTTACCGAGCTCTCTTCCCACTGTCGTGTTGAAGTGGAAACCGGGCTGGCGCTGGTCACGCTGGTCGGGAATCAGCTCACGCAGGCATCCGGCGTATTTAAAGATGTTTTTGCCTGGCTTGAAGAACATGCGGTACGTATGGTCTGCCACGGCGCATCCAGTAATAATCTGTGCTTCCTGCTGCCAGCCGACGAGGCCGATAGCGCCATCAAGGCCCTGCATCTCCAGCTGTTCGAGTCATAAGTCTATAAAAGCAAAAAGTCCCGGCCTGACGACCGGGACTTTGTTATCTGTTTGCAGGCGCCCTCATGGCGCCATTTATTTAGCTATGACGGTGCGATGTTCCACCACCGCGGCGGCAGCGTTTATCGTAATGACGAACCCACCAGTACTTATCACTCACCTGCTCATGCCCGCCGATACGTGCACCGGTCAGCCAAAGAATCGCGCCAACGAAGATGCTTAAAATCGCCCCATGCGCAAAAAACTGAGGCAGGTTAAGCTGCGGCAATTGGTTTAAAATGGAGTAACCTACACCGCCGATCATAACGACCAAACCTAACCCCATGAGCACATTACCGAGTAACGAAGCGTTTTTGCGTTTCATAGTGTCACCTCCGTAGATTGCTTTGGGTTTAGGGATATATCCCTATTCCTTGTGTGTAAAGTATAGACAACAGCGCTGTGGATAAGTGCGTGCCCGATCACAAACGTGAACATATCATCAACATAACTTTACATTTAAGTGACTGAAATACTTTTCAAACAATATTATTCCGCACATCAACTATTCAGTTTTCAGCCCTTTCAGCGCTAATTTTTGTCAAGCGCGTCGTCACAACGTAAACTAGCCGCCGGAAAGATTGCCCACTCAGGAACAAAAACGTGACGATTAAACTGATTGTCGGCCTGGCGAATCCCGGCGCAGAGTACGCGGGAACGCGTCATAACGCGGGCGCATGGTACGTCGATTTACTGGCAGAGCGCTTTCGCGCCCCGCTGCGTGAAGAAAGTAAGTTTTTTGGCTACACCTCCCGCATTAATCTGGCCGGGGAAGATGTACGCCTGTTGGTGCCAACCACCTTTATGAACCTCAGCGGTAAAGCCGTGGCGGCGCTGGCAACCTTCTATCGTATTAATCCGGATGAAATTCTGGTGGCTCACGACGAGTTGGATCTCCCTCCAGGCGTGGCGAAGTTCAAACTCGGCGGCGGACACGGCGGCCATAACGGTCTGAAGGACATCATCAGCAAACTGGGCAATAACCCTAATTTTCATCGCTTACGCATTGGAATTGGCCATCCGGGCGATAAAAACAAAGTTGTGGGTTTTGTGCTGGGAAAACCTCAGGCAGCGGAGCAGAAGTTGATCGACGATGCGGTAGACGAAGCGGCGCGCTGTACAGAGATCTGGCTAAAAGATGGATTGACTAAAGCAACCAACCGATTACACGCTTTTAAGGCGCAATAGACCGACGACTGCGGTATTTTTCTCGCATGACGTGTATAATGGTCTGAGTTATTTACTTTTCTACAATCTGTTCTCTATAACAGATTGAATATCAAAAGATTAAGGTGATTTAAACATGGGATTCAAATGCGGTATCGTTGGTTTGCCAAACGTAGGCAAATCCACCCTGTTCAACGCGCTCACCAAAGCGGGTATTGAAGCGGCGAACTTCCCGTTCTGTACTATCGAGCCGAACACAGGCGTTGTTCCGATGCCCGATCCGCGTCTGGACCAGCTGGCGGAAATCGTTAAACCGCAGCGCATCCTGCCAACCACCATGGAATTCGTTGATATCGCGGGCCTGGTAAAAGGCGCTTCCAAAGGTGAAGGTCTGGGTAACCAGTTCCTGACCAACATCCGCGAAACCGAAGCGATTGGCCACGTTGTTCGCTGCTTTGAAAACGACAACATCATCCACGTGAACAACAAAGTGGATCCGGCTGACGACATCGACGTCATCAACACCGAACTGGCGCTGTCCGACCTCGACACCTGTGAACGCGCGATTCACCGCGTGCAGAAGAAAGCGAAAGGCGGCGACAAAGACGCCAAAGCCGAGCTGGCCGCGCTGGAAAAATGCCTGCCACAGCTGGAAAACGCGGGCATGCTGCGCGCGCTGAAAACGCTGACAGACGAAGATAAAGCGGCCATCAAATACCTGAGCTTCCTGACTCTGAAGCCAACCATGTATATCGCCAACGTCAACGAAGACGGTTTTGAAAACAATCCATACCTCGATAAAGTGCGCGAAATCGCCGCGGCTGAAGGTTCTGTTGTGGTCGCCGTTTGCGCCGCCGTTGAAGCCGACATTGCAGAACTCGACGATGCTGACCGTGAAGAATTCATGGCTGAAATGGGTCTCGAAGAGCCGGGTCTGAACCGCGTGATCCGCGCCGGTTATGAACTGCTGAACCTGCAAACCTACTTCACCGCTGGCGTGAAAGAAGTCCGCGCATGGACCATCCCTGTTGGCGCAACTGCACCGCAGGCTGCGGGTAAAATCCACACCGACTTCGAAAAAGGCTTTATCCGCGCGCAAACCATCGCGTTTGAAGACTTCATCACCTATAAAGGTGAGCAGGGCGCGAAAGAAGCCGGCAAGATGCGTGCAGAAGGGAAAGATTACATCGTTAAAGATGGCGATGTGATGAACTTCTTGTTCAACGTGTAAATATAATCTGCTATTTCTGGCGGTCTCTTACCGTCCCGGAGAGCAGAAAATAAACTTTAAATCCACGCAATTGCGTGGATTTTTTTATATTTTATCTATTTAACGCATATATAAAAACGAATCGGTCACGGGAACATGACACCACCAGAGCCGCGCGTCGCCACTTTGCGTGACGCTGTGTTTATCCGGCATTGCTTTTCCCCGACGAAAATAGTACGTTCACGCAAGGAGAATTCTTCGTAGACGGTGGGAAATTATGCCAATAATTCAGTCTGTTGAACGCGCTTTGCAGATCCTCGACCTGTTTAACGAGCAGGCAACAGAACTCAAAATTACCGAAATCAGCAAACAGATGGGATTGAGCAAAAGCACCCTCCACTCGCTTCTTAAAACCCTTCAGCTTCATGGCTACATCGATCAGAATCCGGAAAACGGCAAATACCGCCTGGGAATGAAACTGGTTGAGCGTGGGCACTTTGTGGTCGGCACCATGGATATCCGCCAGAAAGCGAAAAGCTGGCTCACCACCCTGTCTCAGGAAACCGGACAAACCACCCATCTGGGTATTCTGGACGGTAACGAAGGCGTCTACATCGAGAAAATCGAAGGTAAGCAGGCGGCTATCGCCTATTCACGCA
Organism: Kluyvera georgiana ATCC 51603; assembly: GCF_001654985.1. Classification (GTDB taxonomy): domain Bacteria; phylum Pseudomonadota; class Gammaproteobacteria; order Enterobacterales; family Enterobacteriaceae; genus Kluyvera; species Kluyvera georgiana. The sequence continues at coordinate 45,094 of NZ_LXEU01000043.1, read as the reverse complement.
TTGGCCGTCGATTGCCCGTGCACGCCACGGCTATCGGTAAGGTACTGCTGGCCTGGCTTAGCGAGGAAGAGTGTGCCGCCGTACTGGAGGGATATGTGTATCAGGGTTTTACGTCGTCCACGCTTACCAGTCGCGCCTCGCTGCTTGCCGCTTTGCAAGAAACCCGCAGCAACGGCTACGCCATGGATAACGAAGAAAACGAGCCGGGCGTGCGCTGCATCGCGGTACCAGTCTGGAACCATGAGTCGCGAGTCATCGCGGCGCTAAGCCTCTCAACACTGACATCACGCGTCAACGACGACAGTCTGGAAACCTATCGCCAGATGCTGATCGACGCCGGGCTTGGGTTATCGAAAACGCTGGGCTACCGCGAGCGCTAGCCCAGCCGACAGTTAACTTTCTGGCTGATAAGAGAACGAGGCAAAATCAGCGTAGCAGCCATCGCCGCTGATATCCTCGCAGTGCAGCCCCACAAACGCGCCGGTAAAGAAACCTCTGCCACCGATGTAGTCATCGGAGAGTTTCCACGCTTCGAACGTCAGCGGGATGGTCTGCCAGTTCTCACCATCGAATGAATAGCGATAGCAATACGTCAGTGCATCCACCTCCACCCGCAGCCAGACGTTTTCCACCTCATCCGGTACCGGAATCGGGTTGTCATAAAGATGCCAGTGCGCCACGTTGTGATCGAGCTGAATAATCTTGAGCGTCCGCCCGCGATCTTCTTCCCGGTCCATAAAACAGTACGTCCAGTTTTTACTGTTGTAATAACAGGTTAGCCCGGCGCTCTGCTGGAAATGACGTGGTGAAAAGGCCATCTGCGTTTCCGCGCGGAAACGGAAATGCTGCCAGCGGCGAGCCACGGTAGATTGGGTAAAAGTGGAGTTCAGAGAATCATTGCCGTACAGGCGCAAAAAACCCGGCCGTGCGGTGAGCGAACCGAGCGTTTCATCAAACGGAATACGCAGCGTTTGCAGCTCCGGGTCGAGCCTGTCGCTGTCGAAATCGGTGCGCCATGCCCCCGAGCCTAAAGCCACCTGCTCCGTCATCCGTGGCCCCGGTACCGTGAGCGCCGCGTGTTTGCCGCCTTCTACGTAAGGCCAGCCATCGCGCCATTCAATGCGGGTAATGCCCGTCTCGCGCCCGAGTGGGCAGTATCCGCGTCCACCGGCTGCTAATCGCGGGATACCCGGCAGATGCAGCGGACGACTGGTCAGATACGCCATATACCATTCACCGGTATGGGTTTCGAGCAGCGAGCCGTGGCCGCTTTTTTGCAGCGGATTCTCCGGCAAATGCCAGCTGGTCATCATGCTGACGTCCGGATGCAGCTCATACGGCCCGGCCAGCGTTTTAGCGCGCAGCACCACCACCGCATGCTCATAGCTGGTTCCACCTTCCGCCACCAGCAGATAGTAGTAACCCTCGCGGCGATAAATATGCGCCCCTTCGGTGTAACCCAACGGCGTGCCGGTAAAGAGCGTGGTCCGTTCTGGCGATAGCTTCTGCGTGTTGGCGAAAAATTCCTGCATCACAATGGTGTTATGCGGGTTGCTGTGGTGACGCGGCCCCCACGGGCGATAGATATAGTATTTCCGCCCGTCGGTATCGTGGAACAGCGAAGGGTCAAATCCGCCGTTGCCCATCGGGATCGGGTCGCTCCACGGCCCCTCTATAGACGGCGCGGTGACCAGGAAATTACGGCCATTTTTCCACGGCGAATCCACGATTTTTACATCAGTATAAAGCAGCCAGAATTTTCCATCGGCGTAACTCAAACAAGGTGCCCAGATGCCGCCGGAATCCGGGTCGCCTTTCATATCCAGCAGCGCCACGGTGTTGAGCGGCGTACTGACCAGCGACCAGTTTTTCAGATCGCGGGAGTGGTAAATACGCACACCAGGGAACCACTCAAAGGTCGAGGTTGCGATGTAATAGTCTTCCCCTACACGACACAGCGATGGGTCCGGGTTGAAACCGGTCAAAATGGGGTTTTCAATCTGGTACATAATGCTCTCCTTAGTTCACCGCCGCAGCGGCATCGGCAGGTTGCGTTTCAGGCGGTGCGGTACGCTGACGTTGCAGCTGCTGGCTGATCTCTTCTACCCGTTTGCTGCTCAGCTTGTAGAACGACAGCAGCGTAAACATGCCGACGTAGAGCACGACGGGAACGATACAGAAGAGAATTTTAATAGTGGTCAACACGTTATCCGGCTGCACGGCGTTACCGGCGGAATAGCTGGAGAACGCGAGGATCCAGCCCACCAACGCGCCGCCGATCGCCAGGCCAATTTTCAGGCTGAACAGATACGTCGAGAAGACCAGGCCATCAAGGCGACGCCCACTGCGGCTCTCTTCGTAATCCACCACATCGGACGCCATCAGCCATTGCAGCGGCGTCGTTGTGTTAAAGACAAACAGGAACAGAATATTCAGCGCGAAAATCAACGCGATATTGTCCGACGGCACAAAGAAAATACTCAGGCTAATCAGTGAATAAATACCGATAATCCATTTAAACGAGGTGACGCGATCGAAGCGCCCGAGCAGGCGAGACGAGCAGAGCGAGCCAAACATAGTCGCCAGGCTGCCGTAGAGCAGGAACTGCGTGGCCAGCTCAGGATGATCCATCACGTATTTCACGAAATAGAGCGTCGCGCCGCCGCGTACCACGTTGGAACCCGTCGCCATCATTTTAAAGGCGCACATGATACGCCACTGGCTGTTGCCCATTAATAGCTTCAGGTCTTGCTTAACAGAAGCCCCCGGTTGCACATCAAAGGTATAACGTTCTTTAGTCGTGAAGAAACAGACAAACAGCAATACCACGCCACAAACGCCCAACACACACATTGCGCCGAAATAACCGAGCTGTTCATTGCCTTTACCAATAATATTAACCAGCGGCAGCGCAATACCGCTAATCGCTAATGAACCGGCGGCCGCCAGGAAAAAGCGCCACGACTGTAACGCATGGCGCTCTTTCGGATCAGCGGTAATCACGCCAGGCATGGCACAATATGGAACGTTGACGAAGGTATAAACCAGGGTCAGTAAAATATAGGTAATCGAGGCATAGATAATTTTGCCGTTAGCCGAGAAGTCCGGCGTATAGAACGTTAATACGCAGACAATGCCAAATGGAATCGCCCCCCACAGCAGATACGGCCGGAACTGGCCGTAGCGGGTACGGGTGCGGTCTACCACCAGCCCCATCAGCGGATCGGTTACCGCATCGAGCACGCGTGAAACCAGAAACAGCGTGCCCATTACACCCGCTGACAGGCCAAAGACATCCGTATAGAAGTACGCCAGTAAAAACATGGTGGCCTGCCAGACAAAACCGCAGGCGGTATCACCCAGCCCGTAGCCGATTTTATCTTTCATGGTTAACTTCATTGCTACCTCCAGATTATATGAGAGGAATTCATTTCGAATGGCTGGGACCTACAAAATAAAATACCTGCCTGTGCATTTGTGAGGAATACACCCTTTATTCGCATGCTTATTAGATAATTATTACAAGATCGATTGTAAGAAAGGATGGTATGCAGCAACAATTATCATTTTTGCTTTATTGATTATGTATTTTAACTTCTGTGATAACGATTCACTTTGCCAGAAAGCAGCAACAGTAAATCCTCCCGGAAAGGATAATATATTTCCACAAATAGATTATTGGCCGCTAAATATATTTATTTAGCGGCATTTTAAATGGGTTTTAATAAATTAAAGACCCAGCGCTTTTTTACCGGCGTTAATCACCTCGATAATTTTATCCGTATCATAAATACAGCCCTTCCAGGCGCCACCGCTGACCGCCTGCAACGCCGCCCACAGACGCGTATCGTCCGGTAGGTAGTCATGCGCCTTCAGACCGGGATGCAGATCGCGTTCCGCCAGCACGGCTGCGCCCTCTTTCGGCCCCATACGCCCCTCCGCGCTGCCGATAAAGTTCACGCTTCCTTTGAGCGACAGGCGATCAACAATTATCTCGATCATATCCCCATCGCGCAGTTTGCCAATCGGCCCGCCTGCCAGCGCTTCCGGCGCAACGTGCCCTAAACATGCGCCGGTAGAAACGCCCGAGAAACGCGCGTCCGTAATCAGCGACACGGTTTTCCCCCATGAAATATGTTTCAGCGCGGACGTGAGCTGATAGGTCTCTTCCATCCCGGTGCCCGACGGACCGCCGCCGATGATCACCATAATATCGCCCTGCTGGATGTGCCCCTGTTTGATGGCTTTGATCGCCGCCTCTTCCGAGACAAATACCCGCGCCGCGCCCGTATGGCGATACACACCGTCTTCATCGACAACGGAAGGATCGATCGCCGTGGCTTTGATCACCGAACCTTCCGGCGCGATATTGCCTACCGGGAAGGCCACCGTTGATGTCATCCCTTTCGCTTTGGCGCCTTCCGGCGACAGGATCACCTCATCCGGCTCCACGCCATCCTGGTCACGCAGGCACTGACGGAACTTCGCCCGGCGCTCGGAGCGCGCCCACCAGTCCAGGTTTTCACCGAGCGTCTGCCCGGTAACCGTCATCACATCTTCATGCAGCAACCCGAGCCGACGCAGGTGCAGCATCACCTCCGGCACGCCGCCCGCAAGGAATGCGCGTACCGTGGGATGATAATCCGGCCCGTTAGGCAGAACGCTCACCAACCGTGGCACTTTACGGTTAATGGCGCTCCACTGCGCGACATCCGGCAGGGTGCACTTCGCCGCATGAGCGATAGCCGGAATATGCAGCAGCAGGTTCGTCGATCCGCCAAAGGCCGCGTGCACCACCATCGCATTCACAATCGCTTTATCGGTCAGGATATCGCGCGCAGTAATCCCCTTTTCATCCAGCGCCATCACCGCTCGCGCCGACTGACGGGCGATCTCCAGCCACACGTCCTGGCCCGACGGCGCCAGCGCCGAGTGCGGCAACGACAGCCCCAAGGCTTCCGCCACCACCTGCGAAGTCCCGGCAGTGCCAAGGAACTGGCAACCACCGCCGGGCGATGCGCAGGCGCGACAACCCAGTTCCGATGCCTCTTTCAGGCTCAGTTCGTTATTGGCGTAGCGCGCGCCAATGGTTTGCACCTTCCCGGCGTCTTCACCAAAGGTGGGTGGCAATGTCGCCCCGCCCGGCACGAGGATCACCGGCAGATCGTGCATCGACGCCAGGGCGATCATCGTCGCGGGCAGTCCTTTATCGCAGGTCGCCACCCCAATTACCGCGCGCCGCGTCGGCAGTGAACGGATCAAACGACGAAAAACGATCGCCGCATCGTTACGATAAGGCAGCGAATCGAACATTCCATGCGTCCCCTGCGAGCGCCCATCGCACGGGTCGCTGACAAATGCCGCAAACGGAATGCCGCTCAGGCGCGTAATCTCTTTCGCCGCCGCCGACATTTGCAGGCCAATCTCCCAGTGTCCGGTGTGATAGCCCAGCGCGATCGGGCGACCATCCGAGTGGCGAATACCGCCCTGAGTGCCAATCAGCAATACTTCACGCCCGGTCAGTTTGTTGGCATCCCAGCCCATTCCGGCGTTTTGCGTCATGCCAAACAGATTGCCGCTCGGCGACTCCAGCAGCATCTGCGGCGTCAACGGCAGCGCCCCCTGCGGCCCGGCGGCATGCGTTTTCACCGCATAGAATGGCTCATCCTGCGGCGTGAAAATGGTGTCGATGGACATTTTTTCGCTCTCCCAATCAACAGAGTTCAAGGCGTTTCAGCAGCGCTTTTAGCTGCTGGCGGCGCGCGTCATCCAGCACGCCTGCGGGTGGCATTGTCCAGGTCGACATATCGCGCCCACACAGCACCATCGCCTCTTTAATCACATTCACAAACGGTGTATCCAGTTGATAAATCTGCGGCACCTGTACCAGCTTCTGGTGAATTTTCGCCGCGGTGCCGAGGTCACCATCAAGGAATGCGCGACGTAAATTAACCGACAGCTGCGGGGCAAAGTTTACGCTTGCGGAAATCGCACCATCACCGCCCAGCATGAGGGTGTTGAACAGATGGTCGTCATAGCCGCACAGCACGCTGAAGTGCGGATGCTCCGCTTTAACGGTGTTAATCATGCTGCGGATGTGGGCGATGGAGTCGATGGTATCTTTAATGCCGACAATATTTTTGCGCGACGCCACCAGGCGCTTCACCATCGCTGGCATAAGATCCTGGCCGGTGAGCGCCGGGAAGTTATAAAGAATTATCGGCAGCGTGACGCTATCAGCCACCTGCTGATAGTAGTTCAGCAGATTCTCTTCAGACACTTTCCAGTAGTACGGGTTGATCACCACGATCCCATCCGCGCCGCACTCTTGCGCATGCTGGCTAAGAGCGATCGTTTCGCGCGCGTTGGTGCCGCCGGTACCAATAAGCACCGGTACGCGCTTATTCACGTGCGCCGTGACAAACTGTGCAACCGCTTTGCGCTCATCCACTGAAAGCTGGGAAAACTCGCCGCCGCTGCCGAGGAAGAAAAGCCCATCCACGCCCGCGGCAATCAGGTCGTCAATTAATATGCCGGTGCCTTTCGCATCAAATTGCCCATCTGGCGTGAACAGCGTCGAAACCGGGGGAATGATGCCTGAGAACTGCACTGCTGGTTGCATGGATACTCCTTAATGTTTATTTTGTTCTACATTATAGAACGATGTTCTTATTTATAAATTTACTGTAATCCACGACCGGCGTGGCGGTAAATCACGGAGAGGAGCAGGTTGTGTGTTTTTTAGACTTGATCACAAAATGGAGAGCAACAGGATGTAACGAGAAGGCGCATCATTCAGCGTCAGCGTCTAAGTGAACGTTATTTTGCCAGGAAGCGGATCCTCACCATTTATCCTGCTGATTTTAGTGCGTTTTTATAATAACAGTAAATCAGCCGTATCCGAATCTACAGAGCCGCCCTCCGGCGGGAACGGTGAAGTTCAGCAGGATGCCGATAAATCAGCCCTTCCGTACCCAAATTACATGATATTATGCGTACATCCATTGTTCCTCGCGTCTTCAAGGCCCGCAGACCGTCTATACAGCGCTTTCTACCCCTGAACTCATCGCCATAATGAATACATATAATAAAAAAGCTCGTGCCTACCATTTCCCCGCATTCCGCTATCTGTTCACCGCCCGCTTGCTTACCGTCCTCGGTAACGGTATGGCGCCGATTGCGCTGGCCTTCGCGGTACTCGATATTGGCGGAAGCGTTTCTGATTTGGGTATGGTCGTGGCCTCTCGCTCCATTCTCAACGTCGCGTTTCTGTTGATCGGTGGCGTCCTGGCCGACCGCTACTCGCGCAGCCGGGTGCTGGTTTACTCATCCAGCGTCGCCGCCCTTTCGCAGGCTATTGTGGCCTGGTCAGTGCTGGATGGCTCCGCGACGGTGTTAAGCCTGGCCCTACTTGGCGCACTCAACGGGGCTTCCGCCGGGATCGCCTTACCGGCCTCACAGGCGCTGGTTCCGCAGACGGTGCCCACGCACAATCTACGCGAAGCCAACGCGCTGGTGCAGCTCGGTATTTACAGCGGCACGGTGATTGGCGCATCCCTTGGCGGGATCCTCGCCAGCTCGGTCGGCCCCGGCTGGGGGCTGGCAATCGACGCCATGGGCTTTGCCGCCGCGGCGCCCCTGTACTTTATGATTCGCGTGGCATCGTCCAGGGTCAGCGCCTCGCAAAGCAACATCCTGCAGGATTTAAAAGAGGGATGGAAAGAGTTCGCCAGTCGCTCCTGGGTGTGGTCGATTGTGGTTCAGTTTACGATTATCAACGCGGCATTCAGCGGCGTGGTGATGGTGCTCGGCCCGGCGATAGCCGACGCCACCTTTGGCCGGGCAAACTGGGGCATCATTGTGGCAGCCGAGAGCGTCGGGTTGATCGTCGGCACCTTTATCGCCCTGCGCTGGCGGCCGCGTCGGGATCTGTTTATCGGCGTCATGCTGGTTGGGCTGTGTTCGGCTCCTATTCTCCTGCTCAGCCAGGGCGCCTCGGCCGGCTGGCTGATTGCCGCTTTCTTCCTGACAGGGGTCGCCTTTGGACGGTTCGGCGTTTCCTGGGCCCATTCACTGCAAACACACATCCCGCCGGAAAAACTCGCCCGCGTTTATGCCTATGACGCTGTCGGATCGTTTGTTGCCATCCCTTTCGGCGAGCTGGTCGCTGGGCCGTTAGCGATGCAGTACGGCAACAGCCACGTTTTATTGGTTGCCGGCATCGCGGTGGCGATCGCCACCGTCTGCGCCAGCCTGGTTCCGTCGATCAGGCGGCTGGAGAACGCCGCGCAGGTCAGATCGCTGTAAGCTGATAAACCGGCACGCGCCGCGTCGTGCCGGTTAAGGTATCGAAAACGTCCATTTCCGACGTGGCGATACGCATCCCCGCTTTGCGCAGCCGCTGCACATCGGCGGCGATGCGCTGCAGGCCAAACCAAAACAATCCATCCAGCGCCGTCACCGCCAGCCTGTTTTCCAGCGCGAGCCGCAGGCGTTCGCGCGGGTGTTTTACCTGCTGGGCGATTTCACGATAGGGCGTTTCGCTGTTACCCGCCCCGTCGGTTCGGCGGATACGCGTTGAGAGATGGTATTGAAAGGCGTCCGGTACGCCAGCGAGATCGCTTTTCAGGCTGTAGACACAGCCAAAACGCTTACCGTTGAAGGTCGCGCTTTTCTGGTTCAACGCAAGCTCATCGCGCACGCTGGCGATCAACTGCGGCGCGCGCGTCAGCAGCAGCCGGAAAGGCAGTTCGAAGCTGGTGACGTAATCCACATTCAGCAAGGCAATACGCAGACGCTCTTCCGCTCCCGCCCCGCTGGCCTGACATTCCGCCATCACATCGGCCCACTGTTTCGTGAGGCGTTCGCTTTCCATCGCCTCCGTAAAGCGGTATTTCTCAATCTGGTAGTCAATGCGCGCGCTCACCGTTGATACCCTTCTGATTATCGTATTATGCGTTGCTCACTTTACCAGCGACGCGCGAGCACCGGAAGCCTCTATCTGACAACAATAACCCGCCATTTCAACGGCCATCACGGTGCAGGATGCTATTCACACGTATAGCGCCACGGCCCGCGCGGGCACGGCTGCATCAACGCATTCACGCGCTGCGGATAAATGGCGTACATTCCGCCGTTGAAGGGGTCAACAAGGAACCAGCCGGGGATGCCGAGGAACAGGAGGTTGCCGAAGGTGTACCAGTGGGTGGTTCGGGTTTGCAACGGGACCAGCGTCGGATAGTAACCCGCTTGTAAAAAAGTCACGTTGTAGGTGAGTTTGCCAAAATAGCGGTTATCCGATTTAGGCAGCGTGACCCGTTGCGGAGTCACACCGCGTGCGCTCACCACCCCATGATTATCCGAGATAATAAATTGCGCCCCCACGGGGTTGCTTTCCAGATACACGCTCTGCGTCGACTCGCCGACAATCGTGGCGCAGCCGCTCAGCAGCAAACAGACCACAACGGATAACACGACTTTTACCATTTCTTAGATTCCACTTTTCCCTCATAAGATAGTGTCCTTAAAGCGACAAAACGTCGGGCAATATTAAATCGTGCGTCGGTAGGTTAGCCCCGCCACCGTGCGCCCCCCGCGAACAAATGCTATGATATGCCAACGATTTTTGGCTGCCTGACAGTCATCTTCACCATGATAAATGACGAGGAATCCCGGCATGAAAGCGAAGTCTGTCACCCTCTATGACGTAGCCGAGCACGCTAACGTCTCGTATCAGACTGTCTCCCGGGTCATCAATCAGGCCGCCCACGTATCCGAAAAAACGCGCCTTAAGGTTGAAGCGGCGATGGATGCGCTGAACTATATTCCCAACCGCATGGCGCAGCAGCTGGCAGGGAAACTGAGCCATACGCTGGGGTTTGCTACCAGCAACCTGGCGCTGCATGCCCCCTCGCAGATTGTGGCCGCCGCCAAGTCGCGGGCGGGCGAACTGCAATTTAATGTGGCGATCGCCATGACCGAACAGTCGGGGCTGGAGGCCAGCAAAGCCGCCATTAGCCAGCTGCTGTCGCAGCGCGTTGACGGCATTCTGGTCAATATTCCCATGGAAGAAGAACATACCCAGGAAATCGTCCGGCTGTGCGGGGCTATTCCGGTGCTGTTTCTGGATGTCTCGCCGTCAACCACCACGCACCATATTGTTTTCGACCCGCAAATGGGCGCAAAGCTGGGCGTCGATCATCTGCTCGAACGGGGTCATCAGCAGATAGCCCTGCTGTCCGGCCCGCTGAGCTCCATTTCGGCGCGGCTGCGTTTTGAAGGCTGGCAGTCTTGCCTTGCGCAACATCAGTTGATGCCGGTGGCGGTGATGCACGGCGACTGGAGCTCGCTATCGGGCTATCAGCAGGTTACCCGGCTGCTTAACGAGGGAACCCTCCCGACGGCCATACTGGTGGCGAACGATCAGATGGCGCTGGGCGCGCTACGCGCACTTTCCGAATACGGTTTGCCGGTCCCCGGGGCCGTCTCGGTGGTCGGCTACGATGATACGGAAGATAGCGCCTGCTTCACTCCGCCGCTCACCACCATCAAACAGGATTTCAGGACGTTAGGGAAAATCAGCATAGAGCGTCTGCTGGCGCTGATCGACGGGGAAGAGACGGTATCCGAATTACTGCCGGTCAGCCTGGTAGTGCGCAAAACCACCGCAAAACCGCCGTCTGATTCGCTCAGCCCGCAGCAGCTTGCAGAGGAACTGTCTCGCCTCGCCCGGCAGGTTGCCCGCCTGCAATAACCGCTCTCCTGCGCCCCGCCTTCGGGGCCATGATTTGTGATTGCCTTCACTCTCTCCCGCGATGATCCTTTACACGCAGCGGGAATCCTCACATAGTGGTTAAAATTGTGAGCGAATCGCAAATATATCAAGGAACCACCACTATGAACCCTCAACCTCTCTCTTTGGCCGCCGTACTCGCCCGGCGCGACTGGGAAAATCACGCCGTCACCCAGCTCAACGCGCTGGCCGCCCATCCGCCCTTTTCCAGCTGGCGCGAGGTCGATGACGCCCGCCGGGACGCCGTATCACCGTCGCGGCAACTTCTCAATGGCTGCTGGCAGTTCAGCTACTTTACGCGACCGGAGGCGGTACCGGAAAGCTGGTTACAGCACGATCTGCCGGACGCCCGCGGCATTGCGGTTCCTTCCAACTGGCAGATGCTGGGTTACGATGCGCCTGTTTACACCAACGTCACCTATCCCATTCCGGTCAATCCACCGTTTGTCCCCCGGGATAACCCCACTGGTTGTTACTCGCTCACATTCAATGTTAATCCGCAATGGCTGACCGACGGGCAGACGCGCATTATCCTCGACGGCGTCAACTCGGCCTTTCACCTGTGGTGTAACGGCCAGTGGGTCGGCTACGCGCAGGACAGCCGGCTGCCGTCAGAGTTTGATCTTAGTGAACTGCTGGTTAACGGCGAAAACCGCCTGGCGGTGATGGTGCTGCGCTGGAGCGACGGCACCTATCTCGAAGATCAGGACATGTGGCGAATGAGCGGTATTTTTCGCGACGTCACGCTGTTGCATAAGCCGACCGCTCGCCTGAGCGACGTTCAGCTGGTTACCCACCTCAACGACGAATTCAGCCGCGGCACGCTGGAAGCGACCGTGGTCGTTGAAGGCGATATCACCCACGACACGCGCATAGCCGTGCAGTTGTGGCAAGACGATCGTCTGGTGAGCGAAGCAGAGCAGCCGCTCGGCAGCGACATCATTGATGAGCGTGGTGGTTATGCCGATCGTACCACGCTGCGCCTGCCGGTCGCGCAGCCCGCGCTGTGGAGTGCGGAAGTCCCCACGCTCTATCGCACCGTCGTGCTGCTCAAACGCGGCGATACGCTGATTGAGGCTGAAGCCTATGACACCGGCTTCAGAAAGGTTGAAATCAGCGGCGGGCTGCTGAAGGTGAACGGCCAGCCGCTGCTGATTCGCGGCGTCAACCGCCACGAACATCACCCGGATAACGGCCAGGTGATGGATATCGACACCATGCGTCAGGATATCCTGCTGATGAAGCAGAATAACTTCAACGCGGTGCGCTGTTCCCACTACCCTAATCATCCGCAGTGGTATCGTTTATGCGACTACTACGGGCTGTACGTGGTAGATGAAGCGAATATCGAAACCCACGGGATGGTGCCAATGCGCCGTCTCAGCGATGACCCGGGCTGGCTGCCGGCGATGAGCGAGCGCGTCACCCGCATGGTGCAGCGCGATCGCAATCACCCGTCGATTATTATCTGGTCGCTGGGTAACGAGTCCGGGCATGGCGATAATCACGACGCGCTGTATCGCTGGATCAAATCCAACGATCCTTCCCGCCCTGTGCACTATGAAGGCGGCGGTGCCAACAGTGCAGCCACCGACATCATCTGCCCGATGTATGCCCGCGTCGACCAGGATCAGCCGTTCGCGGCGGTGCCAAAATGGTCCATCAAAAAATGGGTCGGCATGCCGGATGAGAGCCGTCCGCTGATCCTCTGCGAATACGCGCATGCGATGGGTAACAGCCTTGGCGGTTTCCATAAATACTGGCAGGCCTTCCGTCAGTATCCCCGTTTGCAGGGCGGTTTTATCTGGGACTGGGTCGACCAGTCGCTCAACAAGCGCGATCAAAACGGTCAAACCTTCTCCGCCTATGGCGGTGACTTTGGCGACACGCCGAACGACCGTCAGTTCTGCATGAACGGCCTGGTGTTTGCCGACCGCACCCCACACCCGTCGCTGTATGAAGCGCGCTACGCCCAGCAGTTCTTCCAGTTCCGCCTGGTGGCCGAAAATCAGCTGGAAGTGACCAGCGAATACCTGTTCCGTCACACCGACAATGAGCAACTGTTCTGGACGGTGAAGCTCGAGGGTGAATCGCTTGCCAGCGGCAGTGTACCGCTGGCTATTGCCCCACAGGGGAAACAGACGATCGCCCTGGAACTGCCGACGATCGCCCGCAGCGGCGAGGTGTGGCTGAACGTCGAAGTGCGGCAGAACGCCGCCACCCGCTGGAGCGAATCCGGGCACATCTGCGCCCGCGAGCAGTGGCAACTGCCGGGCCTGCTCTACGCGGAATCCATCGTCACACGAGGAAAAACACCGGTACTGACGCAAAGCGATAGCCATTATTTGATTGCGCACGGCGAGCAGCAGTGGCAGTTCGATCGTGCCAGCGGCCTGCTGACACAGTGGGTCAGCCACGGCCAGGACGTTCTGCTGACGCCGCTGCAGGATCAATTCACCCGCGCGCCGCTCGATAACGACATCGGCGTTAGCGAAGTGACACGTATCGATCCCAATGCCTGGGTTGAGCGCTGGAAAGCGGCCGGTCATTACACCATGACCTGCCGTACCGTCAGCCTGAGCGCCGATACGCTGACAGAATCGCAGACGGTGCAGCTGCGCTCAGAGCATCACTGGCTCGCGCACGGCAATCTGCTGTTTATCAGCCGCAAAACTTACATTATTGATAATCAGGGCGAACTACAAATTCACGTGGATGTTGACGTCGCCCGCGGCACGCCGTCTCCGGCACGCATCGGCCTGACCTGCCAGTTGGCGGAAGTTGCGCCGCAGGTCAGCTGGTTGGGGCTGGGGCCGCATGAAAACTACCCCGATCGTCAGGCCTCGGCCCAGTACGATCTTTGGCAGCTTCCGCTAGCTGAGATGTACACGCCGTACGTCTTCCCGAGCGAAAACGGCCTGCGCTGCGGTACTCAACGTCTGGAATATGGCGCCAACCTCTGGCGCGGCAATTTCCAGTTCAACCTCAGTCGCTACAGTCAGTCTCAGTTGCATAACACCTCACACCGGCACCTGCTGGTTGAGGAAGCAGGAAGCTGGCTGAACATTGATGGCTACCATATGGGCGTTGGCGGCGACGACTCCTGGAGCCCCAGCGTTTCCGAGGAGTATCTGCTGCAACAGCCGCATTATCACTACAGTCTACGCTGGGCGCGTCGCTAGCCCTGCCGCAAGCTCAAAATCCACGCCGACGCGTGGATTTTTTTTATGCGTGCGCGAAAGCCCGCCATATGATAATCGTATTTCTACAAACGCTTATGATTATCACGCTTTATATTACGGGAAGAATGGATGTTGATGAAAACAACGGCCTCAGCGCCTCACGAGGTCAGAGCACAGTTTCGCGCCGGGGTGGTTGCCTGCTTTCCGACGATCCCCGGCTACTGGAGTATTGGTTTTGCCGCCGGAGCCATCGGCACACTTTCTGGTTTTACCACTCTGCAAACGGCGCTGCTAGCCAGCCTGCTGTACGCCGGGTCGGCACAATTTCTCTTCTACTCGCTATGGGCCGCGGGCGCGGAGGTGGCGTCGGTGGTGGTCAGCGTTCTGCTGGTTAACCTGCGCTATCTGCTGATGAGTTCGGCAATGAGCGTCTTCTTTCGCGAGCACACCACGGTACAAAAAATCCTCAGCGGCCTACTGTTGACCGACGAAACCTTTGGCGTGGCGGTGCAGTACGGCGGCACGCACGGTAAAGTCCCGTTCGCCTGGATGCTGGGGATTAACGTCGCCGCGTGGCTGAACTGGATCCTCGCCTGCATCGTCGGCGCCGGTCTGGCCTCAGCGCTGCCGCCCGCGCTGATGGAAGGATTGAGCTTTAGCCTTGTCTCCATGTTTATCGGCCTGGTGCTGATGCTGTGGTTCGCCAGTCGTCGTCGGCTACTGGAGACTGTTGCTATCGCCGTCTCCGTGTTGATTACGCTGTTAATGGCCGGCCATACCGACACCAGCGTGGTGGTGATTGTTGCCGCGTCCGTTTCCGCAACCCTTGCCACGCTGGGGCTGCGCTTGTTCGCGAAGGGAGAACAATAAAATGGAACGCAATATTCTGCTCGCCATTATTGCCTCGGCGGTGGTGACCGCCCTGATGCGGACCGTGCCGGTTCTTCTGTTGTCGCGCTTTCGCATGCCGCATGCGCTACAGCAGTGGCTCAGCTTTATCCCGGCCGCCATTATGTCGGCCATTATCGCCGCAGAGCTTGTCGGCAAACCCGCGCTCACGTCCGGCGGGCTGAGCATTTCGCTGCTCGCGGCGGCAGCGGCGACGCTTGTCGGCATACTCAGCCGCAGCCTGTTTGCCACGGTCATTGCCGGAATGGTGGCTTTTACCGGGCTCAGTTTCCTCCTCTCCTGATGCAACATGGCGTTCTGCCAACAGCAGAACGCCATGTTACGGTCAGTTTACTCCGCAGCCGCCGTTTTCACCCGCACGCCTGCCAGTACCACCATCATCGCCACCACCAGCAGCACGCCGCTGGCGGTAAAGACGCCGCTGGCACCGTTCAGGTCGAAGACCAGCCCGCCCCCTGCCGCGCCAGCGCTGATGGCCAGCTGAATGGAGGCCACCAGCAGACCGCCTGCGCTCTCGGCTTCATCCGGTACCGTGGTGGCAAGCCAGGTAGACCAGCCTACCGGCACCAGACCGAAGGCAAATCCCCATAGACTCACCAGCAGACCGTCCAGCAGCGCCAGATGACCGAAGGCAACCATCATCCACGCCAGAATCCCCATGGCAAACGGTACCAGCGCCAGCGTCAGACGCAGGTTGCGCGCCAGCAGATGTCCGGCGATGGATGTGCCGACGAAGTTCGCGATGCCAAAACCCAGTAAAATCAGCGAAATGGTTTCCACGCTTGCCTGACCGACCGTTTCGAGGAACGGACGCAGGTAGGTGAAGAAGGCAAAATGGCCGCTGAAGATAAAAATGGTCGCCAGCAGCCCGCCCACCATACCCGGACGGCGCAGCACGTTAAACAACGTGCCAAGGCTCGCGCCGCTGTCCGGGCGCATGGACGGCAGCACCCATAGCTGCCACAGCAGCGCCAGCGCGCCGGGCACTACGCAAAGAATAAAAACGTTACGCCAGCCAATCAGGCTACCGAGAAAGCTGCCGAGCGGTGCGGCGACCACGGTGGCAATTGACACACCGGCAAAGATAATCGACAGCGCTTTTGGCACATCGCTCGCCGGCACCAGCCGCATCGCGGTCGCCGTCGACATCGCCCAGAAGCCGCCAATCGCCACGCCCAGCAGCAGTCGACCTAATAGCAGCGCGTGCAGCGACGGCGCAAACGCCACCAGCAGGCTGGAGACAATCTGCAGCAGGGTAAAGAACATCAGCACCCAGCGACGGTCGATACTTTTGGTGGCCGACGTAATCAGCAGCCCGGTCACCAGCGCCACCAGCGCGGTCGCCGTCACCGTTTGCCCGGCGATACCTTCGCTCACGCCGAGGCTTGCCGCCATCGGCGTGAGCAGGCTGGCCGGTAAAAACTCGGCGGTAATCAAACCGAAAACCCCCAGCCCAAGCGACCATACGGCACGCCAGGCGGGTTTGGCCGGGGCTAAAGACCCGCTTTCAGCGACGCATGAATTCATCTGTTACTCTCCCGTTATGAAAATGTGATATCTGTCGCAAAGCATAGAAAGTTCCGCCTGGACGATCTATGACATATAATCTCCAATTATTGATAATTCGTCCGGAGTTGCGACTGTGAGCCACCATGCCCCCGATTTAATCAGTGAACTGCTGCGTGGAATGCGCCTGTCCGGCGTCAAATATCGCCGTATAGAAGCCAGCGCGCCCTTTGGCGTGGCTTTCGGTCAGGCAGCGGGCAAAGCGCAGTTTCACTTTGTCAGCCAGGGGACTGCGCTCTTAAAGACAGAGAGCGGCGCGCGCTTCGAGCTACAGAGCGGAGATGCGCTGTTTATTCCCAACGGCAATGCCCACGCGCTGCTGTCGGATGATCACGCCATCGTGACGCCACTCGCCGACTTTCCCAGCGAGCCGATTTGCAGTTCAGTGTGCGATATTCACTGCCAGCCCTGCCCCGACGGCGGCAACGTGGTTATATTCAGTGGATGTATGGATTTCGATCTTGGCGGCATGCAGCCTCTGGTCAAAGCAATGCCAGAAGTGATGATGGTGAGCCGACTGATGTCGACCTGGCCGGAAATCCACCCCTTGCTTTCCGCCATGGAGCGCGAATCTCAGGGGCGTCAGGTGGGGTTTGCCGGGATCCTTGCCCGGCTCGCGGATGTTGTGGCGGCGCTCATCGTCCGCGGTTGGGTGGAAGCAGGCTGCGGCAAGGCAACCGGTTGGATTCAGGTACTGCGCGATCCGCGCCTCAGCCGCGCCATCTACGCGATGCATCAGCAGCCCGGCATCAACTGGAGCGTGGCGGACTTAGCCAAAGAAGCCGGTACCTCGCGCTCGGTGTTCGCTGAACGCTTCCTGTCCGCAACCGGCACCACGCCGGCTAAATACCTGGGCGAACTGCGCATGCGGCTGGCGGTGCAGTATATCGGCCAGGAGCAGCAGGCCATTGAAACCGTGGCGCTCAAACTCGGCTATAGCTCAGTGGCCGCGTTCAGTCGGGCATTTAAACGCGTTGTCGGCCATTCGCCGGGGGCGCTACGCGAAAACAGTGAGATCGCGTCCGAGGTATAGTTGCCACGTTCGGCCATAATAATAAGCGAGAAGGTATCCGTTAGTGTTTTACCGTTAATATGGCCGCACGTGAGTCGCTTGAATTATTTGCATCATGAATGAATAATGCCTTAATAACCGAATAAAAAACCTTACCGTTTCTTATTTCCAACTTGTTCATAACATTTCGTTTGATGGCGCTAATTCTTTTCTCTGAACGACCGGTAATGCGCGTCAATAGTTCAGGCTTTATTCCCATGCTCAACGCCAGTAGAATAAACAGTTCATTATCGGAAAGCGAAAAATAAAGCGACTTCTCTGCTTCGCTATTCACTCCCGGCGAATATATATCAATCAGCATTTCGCTGTGGTTATTCTTAATGTTATACACCACCAACCCACTCGCGCTACGCAGCAGGTAACCGATAATCAGAGGCGAGACAACCTCTGTCAGTACCATGATGTTTTTACAGGAATAAAGATGTGCATCCCGAGCTAACCGCTGAACTGACAAGGTAATATCCAAGTCATTGAGAATAACAATGAAATCCAGAATGACGTGTCCTATTCGATAGACACGCGTCTCTTTTTGAGCTGGATTAAGAAGTTGCAGAATGCCAAAATTCAGATAGGCATCATCGCTGTAACTTACCACCTCCATAATATCCTCTCCCTCGGAAATACTCTTTACAATTAAAACACTAACGATTGTGAAATGTCATTTCAATGAAATTAAAGTCCATAATTGGACTGCGTTATTTTTATTTTAAATATATAATCCCACCAACTATAAAAAGATTTGTCCTGGACTCGCCAAAAACGAGAATAAGCATAAAATATCAATCACTCATTTTTCTGACGCATGCTATACTTTACGCATATTATTCATTGAGAAATAAGTCATGTCGCAATCAGATGATTCGTCTCGTTCATTACATGCATTCGAGTTTAGTCAAAAAACGAAACCCCTTAAGGCAATTATGACGCTGCATTCCATTCTGGCGCCATTTGGCAGCGCATTTACGTTAAGTCCACCCGCCAAAATGTTGCTCAGTAACGATAGAGAAACGGCTTTTATTGTGTTGGTCACGACCGGCTGCTTTTCTGTTAGCCATGCTCAGGTTGATTTGCATATGGCAACGGTGTTTGCGCCAACCGTTGTAGGGCTTATCGATGGCTATAGTCTGTATTACGATGTGCAGGCCAGGCCGCAGCACTACATTCGTGCGGAAACCGAATGTACCGGCTGGATTATTCCGCTGGATACCTTCGTCGAGAAGTGCGATGAATTTAATCTCTGGCATGACATTGCGCGGATCCTCGCCCAGCGCGTGATGGTGATGAGCGCTCGCGACAGCGAAATGGTGGGCAATGATGCCTACAGTAAAATCCGCTCGCTGCTCATTGAACTGTGGCTCTACCCGGAAGACATTCGACGGCAGATTAAGGTCTCTTCCTTTATTCAGCGACGCACTCGAATCTCCCGCAGCCGAATAATGGATGTGCTCGCCGAATTAAAAAAAGGCCATTATATTGAAGTGCAATCAGGAGTTCTGGTTTATATGGATAAATTACCGACCGCATTCTAATGATGATCAAACCGAGCGTCTTCGGTAAATATCCTTGCAGCTTCTGTTTTTAACGTTTTGCCGGCAAACGTTGTTCCCAGGAACAGATTGACGTTAATAAGATTATCGTACATATCTGCATCGACCCACGTCGTCAGCCAGTCATTTCCCTGGCGAATAAATTCTGTCAGCGCAGCCCGATCGCCTGTCGATTGATATCGCACTATCTGCGCCAGCGCCCGATCTTGCCTGACGCGCGCAATCCCCAACCCGCTCTCGCGCATTGCCAGCACCTCAACCTCATAGCGCTGTGGATGGCGTTCAAAACCAGTTAAAAGATTTTGCTGACGAAGGGTCAGCGCAACCACGCCCGACAGCGCCAGGCACACGACAACCACCCCGGCGCTGAGCAACGGCAGCGCAGGGTGTGTTGTTTTGTGGGCTGACTGACGGTACCCTGCCGCCATTCCGGTCAACATCACTAACAACAGCCAGTGTACCGCCGACTGATAAAATGGATATTCCACCTGTGAATGCAACAACAGCGGTAAGATGCAGCACAATAGCGCCAGCGAGCGACGCCGCTTCGCGCCGAGGAATATCACCATGCCAGCATAAATCTCGCACGCCAGCCCCAGTAGGGCGACCATCCCCCCTTCCACCCACCAGTAGAGTATTTCATTGTGCGGATGCGGGATAACCAGCCGACCGTTATCAATCGGATGTGGCCGATCGGCAATAAAGTGGCTGAAGCTCCAAAGAAAGCCCCCATCACCCCAGCCTCGCCACGGATGCAGCACGATCATGCTCCAGGTTTCACGCAGAATCATCCATCGCTGGAGATTCGAACCATGATGCGCGTTCAGCACGTCCAGCAGCGAATCCGGCATGGCCAACGCCCCTGTCGCCACGCCGACCAGGGGCGCAAATAGCATCGCCAGCCGTTTTACTGGCGTGACGAGCCGCCAGTGAAGGCCCACCATACCGGTATAGACGCATAACGCGCTGAGCCAACCGATTCGCGAGCCTATTTCGGTCAGCGCCGAGAAGATAGCCACCAGCGCAACACAAGCCGACGCCAGACGCAGAGCCTCAAGACGCCGACGTGCAAGGCGAAACCTCGCGGAACCCAGGAGAAAAAGCCATATCGCCCCACCGCAGGCCAGAAAAGAGGCCGTAACGTTACGCTGCTGAAAAACGCCGACATTACCGGGATTGGCCGCCAGTATCTGTTGCTCAAACTCGGGCAGTACGCCACGCCAGTGCAGGCCGGCAAGGCTATAAGCCGTTTGCATCAGGGCCGCAGCGGCAACCAGATACAACAATGTTTGCTGCTGCTGCACGTTAAACCGGCACTGCGCAAACAGCACCAGCAATAACATCCCTACCCATAGCCCGGCAAAGCGCGGCAGCGCGTCAAGCAGCCAGGTCTGATGCGGGCACCACGCCAGGGGCAGAGTCATCAGCAACGCGCCCGCCAGCATCGGTATCATCCCCGGCGGCAAAACAATGCCCGTCGAAAGCAGGCCTGGCCACCCCACGCCCAGCACCACCAACATGATGAGCCATACCCACAGCGTGGTGGGCAGCTCGCTGCCGCTACCGCCCATATTGGGGATCACGGCATGCATTGCCCCCAGATAGATGATCGCCAGCAGGCCCACAATCATCCACGATGCACGACGCGCCAGCTTACGCTTATCGCTAGCCATGGTGTTATCTCAACGCCTGTTGCCACACGGGCATGACCCGGCCATAGTCATTGATGGTTTGCCATTGCGCCAGACAGCGGCCGGTGGCCGGGCAGCCGGATGTCGTCACGCGGGTAAATGGCGCTACCATCCCGGCGTTATTGACCGGCCGACCATTGAGTTGAAGATGAAAGAGCGTCACGTAATACGGCGTAGGATTGCGGACCCATACCTGCGCGCCGTCACGTTGCCACTCGAGTTGGCGATAGGCATCCTCTTCGCGTCCCTTCAGCCCCACCGGGCGATAAAAGAGCTTCATACGGCTACGAATCGCCACCTGAAGCGAGTTGGGCGAGGGCTTACCCTGCGTTTGCGGAATGCTGGCAACGCTGAGCCAGAACAGACTTTCACGATCGTCCGGCAGGTCTCCGCCGGTACGTATAATGCGAATCATATTGCTGCGCCCCGCCGCCAGGGGAAACAACGGCGGCGTGGTCATAAACGGCACCTGGCTGCTGGCCTGGCCCTGCGCATCAAGCACTTTTGACAGCAGCAGAAAACGCTGCTGCGAGGTGTTATTGACCGTAAAAGTGATGCTCGTTTTGTCGGCATTGAAGATAAAGCGAGTTCCCTCTACCACCACGCCAGCCTGCGCGTACCAGCAGGTACAAGCTGCTATCCATAACGCTATCCATTTGATCATCAGCATCCCGCCTTATTGCCACGTCAGCGTAAAGGTGGCGGTAGCATTCGCCGCGCCGCTGGTCACGCTGCCCGCGGTCGACAAATAGCGGGCGTAAAAGATAAAGGTGTTGTCGGCAAGCGTCGGGTCGATAGGGAAAGTTGCCGATGCTTTATTCAGCGGCAATCGGCTGTGGTCCGCGCTTTGCAACTCGATGCCAATACCGCCGGCGGCCTCGGCGCCATCCAGCGCCAGCAGTTGCGGATCGGCCCTATCTGCCGCCCCCGTAAAGGTGAAATCCACCCCGCTGGCGGCCGCGCCGCATTTTTGCAGGTCAATCACAAAGGCGACGGGCTGAGAGCCGCTGCCCTTTGCCGAAAACTGTTTGTCGGGAATGTCGCCCAAAGGCACGCTTTGCGCCTGCGATTGCGGTGCGACAATGCAGGTATTCGCCTGAATTGTACCGCTGACATACACCTGACCGTCATGGGCCAGCACCGGGAGACTGCTGAGTAGCAGCATACCCACGAGAAGAGAACGATTTTTCATTACTGATAGCTCAGGTCAAAGTACATGACCGACGACGCGTTACCGGCGGTCACCGGGATCTTCGTCGCCTTGTAGCGCAAGAAAAAGGTCAGCGTATTGTTATCGCCTTCTTTTAAAGGCTGACTCTCGCTGTCGGCGTTGATCGCCACGCTGTTTTTATTCGCATCAAGAATTTCCACGCCCACGCCTGTCGCCATCCCGCCGCTCTCCGAGGTGTCAGAAAGCGCCAGCAGCTTATTGTTATCGTTATCGGGCGTGCCGCTGAACGTCACCGTCGCGCCGCTGATACCGCTGCTGCAGTTGTTCAGCCGAATCAGCAGATCTGCGGTAGGTGAAACATCGCCTACCGTGGTAAACAAGGTGCTGGCGAAATTGCCGATAAAAATCGTCTGCAGCGTATCCGCGGTTTCCACATCGCAGGTCGACGCAATCACCGTGCCGCTCATGTCGATCTCGACGCCGTTATCTGAGGCGTAAGCGACGGGCATCATCATGCTTAGCGCCAGCAGCCCTATTCTCCGTTTGCTCATCATTCCCCCTAGTTAAAATCGACCACGATATACGCCTGCGCAT
This sequence comes from Kluyvera georgiana ATCC 51603, assembly GCF_001654985.1. Taxonomy (GTDB): domain Bacteria; phylum Pseudomonadota; class Gammaproteobacteria; order Enterobacterales; family Enterobacteriaceae; genus Kluyvera; species Kluyvera georgiana. Next base: position 22,570 of record NZ_LXEU01000043.1, on the reverse strand, counting down.
GGAACACCCCCTGTTGCGGTTTGTTGCCGGTAGCGCTGATGGGAAACACGGTGAACGGTACCGTCGCCGTATAGTTCTCCAGTTGGAAAGGGATCGTGCCGGTGTTGGGCGTAATCACGTTGCCGAGAATATCGGTGAACTGCACGGCGATATCTTTATTGTCGGTGGCGATAGCCGACGGTTCATTGCTGTCCGCCTGCCCCTGAAAGCGAAAGCTCAGACTGGCCATCTCAGAAATGCCGCCTGCGCACTTAACCGGCACCTGCTCGGCAATCGGGGTAAAACCTGACGGCTTTTGCCCTTTGGTTTTAAAGTTGCCCGAGGCGATATTGCCAAAGTTGATGGTGATAACCTGGTTACCGTTGACCTCACAGCTTTGCGGTACCGTGATGGAGCCGCTAAATGAGATGGTGTAAACCGGCGTGCCAAACGGCGAGCTGTTAGTCCGGTTTACGTAGACGTTGAACAGATGCGTCTGCGGGATAGTGACGTTGCCCACAAACGGTTTGGCAATTTTAATCTGCAGCGTGATGTTGGAATCGGAGACCGGAAAATGACAGCCGTTGGAGACACAGTTATCCTGCCCCATCCGCGCATAGTTAGTCGGAGCATAAACGTCGCCCGCCACCGCATCCGTTACCCTTAGCGCCCCTTCCAGATAATCGTTCAGCGACAGATATTTCCAGTTGCCTGATGTCTCCACCACCGGATAATTCGAGACATAAGATCGATAGGTGTAGTTGCTGGTCTCGCCAAATGTCTTCGGGCACACGGCATTCATATGAATATCGCCGGAACGCACGACCTGGGTGGTTTTGCCCGCCACGTTGGTATCGGCATTCAGCGAGGTCGAGACGTCAAAGTTCTCGTTCTGCGTTGAGCCAGAGGCGTTGGTACAGCTGTCGGACGAGCCAGCGTACGCCGTATTCATCGCGACAACGCACATTAAGCAGAATGCTATTTTTAAAACGTATTTCATGTTGGTTTCCCAAAGACTAGCGGCAGGTTGCCGTCAGGCGGTTAAATTCCGTCATCTGCTCAGAAGAAAGCTGGTAATGTGCGGAGCAACGTTTGGCGGCACCATCGCCCCACTGCACCGTCAACGATCCGGATGACGGCAAGCCGGAGAGATAGACCTGGCCGTCATCCCCCACCAGGCTACTGAGCTGGCTATCGTCAAGCGTGACCGTCGAGCCAAACGGCACCGGTTTTTGATTTTTCAGCAGCGTTATCAGCGCGCGAGCCCCCACGTGGGCCTTAAACTCGGCACGCACTAACGCCCCCTGCGTTGGCACCACGTTGACCACCGCATCATCAATATCGACGTTGCTCCCCATTGAGTTGGTATCGAGCGCGACGCGATTCTGCCGATAGGTCGTGGCGTAGGGCACCACCGCGTAGCCGCGCCAGTCGGTTTTAATTCCGGTGGTATTTTCCAGCTCAACGCCCGCCGCGCCCGGTGCCTTCACCAGAATGTTGGTGTCTCCCAGCGGCTGACTTAACGTGACACCGTCACGATGCACCACAACGCCGCCGCTCATCCCGTAGTTACGCTGGTGATAACCGTCGCTATAGTTGTATCCCGCTTTCAGGTTGCCGTAGGTTCCCTGGTAGTTCAGGCTGGCGTTACCGCTGTCACCCGTACCGTGGTTGGCGTAGCTTTCCTGGACGTTATAGCTGAGGTTGTTTTCAGCCAGCAGCGTACCGTTAACCCCGGCGGTTTGTGACGTTTTGCCGTGGCGATCGGTGCTCATGTTATAAGACGCATTCAGCGAGTTGGCGGCGTGATACATATCGGCATTGCCGCTGGATAGCCATTCACCGAGCGGCAGTGACAGCGTAAACGCATAGACCTGGTCGGCTTCGCTCTCACCCGGTGAACGGTCATAGTTCCAGGTCAGTCCGAAGGAAATATCGTTCCAGGTACCGTTGTAGCCCACCTGAATCAATCTGTCGGTTTCATCGGTATGCCAGTAGCTTTGCTCGGAACCGGTGACAAACAGCGAGCCGTGCTCGCCTACCGTCTGCGAGATATTGAGCTGGACCTTGCCCTTTTTGGTGTAATAGAGATTGTAAAAATCGGTCCATTCCGGCTTATCCTGCTGACCGTCATGATCGTCATCCTGGCCGCTATCGTCACCGGTATACCCTTCCATATGACGATAGGTGGTTTCATCAAGGGTATAAAATCCCTGCGTCGAGTAGCGATACCCTAATAGCTGGAAGTTGGTGCCCAGCGAGTTCAGCGCTTTGGCATACAGGAAACGAACGGACTGCCCTTCATGCTGGCTACCGTCAATCAGCGTGCTATTGGCCTGGGTTACATCAACCGATAGCGCTCCGACATCGCCCATATTCAGCCCCAGTCCCAGCGCAAATGCCCGATAATCATCGCTAGCCTGGCTGCCGCCATAGGCGGTGAACCCCTTTGGAAGGCCCCAAATTAGCGTTCCCTGGGCAAAATTCACCTCTTCCTGCTGATCGTTGCTGCTGCGATATTTCCCTGCGGTAAGGGCATATTTGAGGCGCCCTTCGCGCTGCAACAGCGGTACGGCCGAATAAGGCACGCTGTAGCTGTTCTCGCTGCCATCGGTTTCCTGTACCGTCACCAGCAGATCGCCGCTGGACGAGGTGGGATACAAATCGGTAATCGCAAAGGCGCCGGGCGAAACGTAGGTTTGATAAATAACATAGCCGTTCTGCTTGATAGTGACTTTGGCATTACTGCGCGCGATGCCGCGCACCGTCGGCGCAAAGCCTTTCAGGCTATCGGGCAGCATATTATCGTCCGAGACTAGCTGTACGCCGCGAAAACTCAGGGAGTCAAACACGTCGGAGGGGGTATAGCTCTCGCCCAGCGTCATTTCCGCTTTTAACGGGATAATCGTCCGTTCTGCGTAGGTACTGATATGCTGCCACGAGTTCTGCGTACTGCCCTCGCCGTGGCTGTAGTTCCACGTCGAATAGTCGCGCAAACGCCAGGCCCCCAGATTGAGGCCGCTCTGCAAATTGAGATAATCGCTATCCTGGTGGCTGGTACCGCCGCTGCTGCTGCCGGAAAAATCATAGTTCAGCGTCAGGGCGTTAATCCCCTGATCCCACTGCTCCGGCGGAATATAGCCGCGCGCGCTTTGCTTCATACCGGCCTGCGGAATACCGATCTCGAGCGTCTGGTGTTCGAAGTCAAAGCGGGTGCTGGCGTCTGGAATAGCGGCAAACGGCACGCAGCTGTCTTTCGGCAGCGCTTTCAACGCCGGAAACGCATTTTTATTCAGCCCCATCGCCTCCAGGCGGGCAAGCGTAAAACAGGGCGTCAGGCCAGTATCATCCTGGCTCTTTTTGTCGGCCTGAAAAGTGACATCTTCGCTAGCGACAAACTGCTGGTTCACCGAAATATCAACGCGATATTTACCCGGTGCCTGTCCGTTGCTATTTTCAAAACGCGAGAGATCCGCCACCGCCGAACTGTCTCCGGAAAGGAAAGCGGGATTGAAGTAATTATCCGCGCAGGCCATAGAAGGCATGCCGCCCAGCGCGATCGGCAAAATAAAGAGGTAGCGTTGTTTATATTCCAACCACACTTGTACGGAAATACGAATACGGAATGCCATTATTTTGCCGACCTGTCCTGGTAATTATTCCATCACTGCATTTTGTTTTGGCGTATTCGCCCCGTAGTCATTCACCGTCTGGAAAGTAATCTGACCGTGAGCGTTATGTGGGACAGATACCGTACTTTGCCCCATTGGGGGAACCATCGTGGCGGGCAGCTCGGCGGCACCGTCCATCAGCTGTACCAGCGTGATGTAATACGGCGTCGGATTTTTGACAATCAGCTGCGTGCCTGACTGATGAAAACGCAGGTGGTCAGGCGCGTCAGCAGACTTCATGACCAACCCTGTCGGGCGGATAAACATTTTGATGCGATTCAGCACCGCAATTTGCAGGGTATTCTTATTCTGTGAATCTTTGCTCGCCGCCGGAATCGCCTTCACGTTCATCCAGTAAAGACTTTCACGATCTTTAGGTAACGCATTCCGCTGGCCGATAAACATCACCCGGAGCGTATTTTCTTTCTGCGGTTTAATCACAAATAGCGGCGGCGTGACGACAAAATCGCTGCTTTTATGGCTATCGGCATTCTCAACCCAGGACTGAATTAAAAACACGCCCTTACCGTCGGTATTATTCACCGATAGTGAGATCTGCTCGCTCCCCTGCGGATAAATAACGCGAGTGGATCCCAGAGCAATACCGCCATAATCAGCGGCGTGCGCTAGCGGGGATAGCGTGATAAGCGTTAACGCCGTCAACAGTGCGCGGGTACGAGAATAAATGAACATGATTTACCTATAAAAATACGGCCGCCGCAGCGGGAAATTACATGTAGGTCAGCGTGAACCAGGTTTGCGCGTCAGCCTCGCCGGGCGAAACATTGGCCGCCGTTGCCCTGTATTTGGCGATAAAACTCAATACGTTGGTGTCATCCTTCAACGCGGAAAAACGCTGAGGCTGAGCGTTAGGGATAATCAAATTTCCGGCGCTATCAAATATACCGATACCGACATTCCCGGCGCTGCCTGCGCCGCTGGTCACCGCCAGAACCGTAGGATCCCTGGCATCCGTCACGCCGTTGAAAGCCACGCCGACCTGTTTGCTGATGGTGGTATCGCAATCCTTAAGCACAATGCTGAACGGTTGGGGATTGCCCCAGGTTCCGGTGCCGCTAAAAAGACTGGATCGCACCTGCCCCATTTCGACGGTCTGCGCATCGCTGTGGGTATCCACAACGCAGGCCGCTTCCACTACCGCGCCGATAAAATGAACGTCGCCACCGGGTACGGTGACAACGTGGTGGTGACCTGCCTGTGCAAGCGATGGCAGGCAGGCGATGAACGCAAGCGCAAGGCCCGACGGCATCACTTTCATGACAACCTCCCCAAATCGACATTGCCGTCCATGGCATCGTGGTTCCTGTCCCGATTACTGGTAGGTGACGTTAAACGTCGCCGTTGCGTCCACGTTACCGGCCGCCAGCGTACTGGTCGTCGCGATATAGTCAGCGGAGAAGCTCATGGTGTTATCACCGTCGATGAGCGTCGCCGCTTTGGAGGCTTTGCCGAGGTCCAGCGCGGTCCCATCGGTATCGTAAATCTGAATCCCCACACCCTGCGCGCCACCTGCGCCAGCCGTGTTATCCAGCACGCTGGAATAGCCTGCCGCTGCGGTTCCGTTAAAGGTGACAGAGGCCTGCGTTGACACATTGGTGTCGCAATCCGTTAGCTTGATGCTGAACGGGGTTTTTTGATTGGCGACGTTACCGGCAGCCGGCGTTTCACCAAACGCGGCAAGGCGTACCTGGCCCATATCCACGGTTTTATTAATGGAGTCTTCCGCTACCGCACAGGCGGCGTTAACCACCGAGCCCGTAAAGTGCACCGATCCCCCGGTTACCGTCGTTGGGCCCGTGGCACCGCTGCCGCCCATTGATGCCGCCATCGCTGAGCTCCCCACCATCATTAATGCCAGCGCCAGTCCTTTAATCGTAAAATTTTTCATTGCTTATTGCCCTTAATAGTCCAAACGAATATTTCCATGATAATTAAGACAAAAACAGGGAACGTTCCCATTAAATATTAATTAAATGGTTCACTGCGTCATTTAAAATGAGGTTATTTTTACCAATAGCATCGCTAAAAATAATATTTTGTCTTCAGATCGTCCCGATCCGACGCCGCAGATTATCCACAATGCGATTAATGTTTTACAACGCCGATTTTTTCCGATAGTGGACAGTTATTTTTGTATGGAACCGAAATCATACGAAGAGATGTGCGTATGTTATTGTTATTAAAGCAAATCTAATCGTTAATGGATGTTAATTTTTTGTTTTTATACCCACAAAAGAGTAATTAAGAAAATGCATAGACAGCTAATTATTTGTGCGGAAAGTTCATTTTTTCTACCCGAAAAATAATTCCCAAAGAGCCCAAAAGTGCATATTTAATTTATACAAATGAATATTTCACTTTGGCAAGATATGCTATATCTCATTCCGTTATGACTGACTGATTTAGCGAGTCATAACTTGCGTAGAGGAGGCGCTACCTGCATTTCCAGTCGTTCAGACAGGCAGCGTCAGGAGAAAAGACTTAAAGATAACTGATGACCACTTCCTGAAGATGAGGATTCCCCGGCAGCGTACGGCGATCGATTCGGCCGATTATCTTAAATGGCGTACTGGACGCTGTCGACATCGCGACATACTGCGCGCGAATCGCACCATCACGATAGCAGGCAATCTGCAAACCCTGACCCGATGGCGAGACGTTACAACCCCCTTCAACCACCTGCCCGATAAAATGAATAGTGCCGGAGTTTGACCGACTCTGCGCTTGCGCTACACCGGATAACGCCAGGCCGATCAACGACAGGCATACTACACGTACTATTTTCTTCATGCTTCCCCCACTTCCTGTGAGAATGAATCCGCATCGCCTACTCTTCGATGCAGCTCGTTTTGCCTCCTGGCACCCTCATTTTTCATGAGAATCAGGCTAAACACTATAGCGTACGTCCTTACCAGGCTTGAATCCGTCATTTGTCGTATTCACCAGCGTAAACATCGAGCCAATATGATTAATTTTAAGAATATCCTTAGTATAAATATAAGGATAAAAAGAATACTGAGGAGTATTGAGGATTGCATATACGCTTTATTATGTTAGGGTAAGTTAATGTTGCCAACAAAACCCGGAGAGATTAATCACCCTACCATCCTTTATTTCCACCTTTTATCCAAGCGGGAATAATATGCCACCTCTGGCTTAATACGCGAAAATAACAAGGTTATTATTATGCAAACAACAACTCTGCGCACCCTTACGCTGGCTGCGTTATTAACCTCCCCCACTCTTTTTGCCGCGGACCTTCCCGGCAAAGGCATTACCGTTCACCCTGTGCAAAGCACCCTACCGGAAGAAACGTTCCAGACCGAGATTATCAACCGCGCGCTGAAGCAGCTGGGCTATGATGTCACCCCAATTGAAGAGGTGGAGTACAACGTAGCCTATACGGCGATTGCTGCCGGTGACGCGACCTTTATGGCCGCCAACTGGCTGCCGATGCAACAGGATATGTACGACGCCAGCGGCGGCGATCGGAAATTCTACCGTCAGGGTACTTATATTAGTAACGCCGCACAGGGCTATATGATCGATAAAAAAACCGCTGAGAAATATAACATTACGGATATTTCTCAGCTAAAAGATCCTGAACTTGCGAAATTATTTGACGCCAACGGCGACGGTAAAGCGGATTTAGCCGGCTGTAATCCAGGGTGGGTTTGCGGCTCGGTAATTGATACACAAATAAAAGCTTACGGCCTAAGCAATACGGTTACGCAGAATCAGGGAAATTATGCAGCGATTATTGCTGACACCCTCGCCCGCTATAAAGCAGGCAAACCGGTTATCTATTATACCTGGACGCCTTATTGGGTCAGTGATGAACTGAAACCCGGTAAAGATGTGGTCTGGTTAACCGTCCCCTTCTCTGCTAACCCTGGCTCACTGAAAGATCAGAATACCGAACTGCCGAACGGCAAGAACTACGGTTTTGCGGTCAACAACGAGTACATCGTGGCCAATAAAGCCTGGGCGGAGAAAAATCCCGCCGCGGCGAAACTGTTTGCTATCGCGAAGCTGCCGCTGGCCGACGTTAATGCGCAGAATCAGCTGATGCATAAAGGGGAATCGACCGCTGCGGATATTCAGCGTCATGTGGACGGCTGGATCCACGCTCACCAGCAAACCTTTGACGGCTGGATAAAGCAGGCATTGGCGGCGCAGTAAGCAGTCAACGCCCGGCCTGGCCGGGCGGCTTATTTACTCCATTACGCGCGCACGTTTGATGCGGTTTTCTTCCCCCGCCTGCGCGGATTCCACCAGCGTAAAGTTAAAGCTCACTTCCGTGTGCGGCTGGTGGATATCGCGTTCCTTCGCCAGCTTGTCGTCGGTAATTTTGACCGGATCGGCAATCAGCTCTTCGCGGGTAGCAAAGGCGAAGTCATCCCACAGGTAGGCGTCGCCGTTGAGGTTAATTTGCGTCGTCAGGTGTTTATAGCCCGGCGCCGAGACAAAGAAATGCACGTGCGCCGGGCGATTACCGTGACGGCCAAGCTGATTCAACAGCTTCTGGGTCGGGCCATCCGGCGGGCAACCGTAGCCGTAGGGGACGATACTGCGCACCGCATAACGTCCGTCCGCCCCGGTTTCCACACGGCGACGCAGGTGATATTCACTTTGTGATTGATCGAAGAACGAATAACCGCCGAGAGTGTTAGCATGCCAGATATCGACAATCGCCCCCGCCACCGGTTGCCCTTGAAGATCGGTCACCTGCCCGTACAGCCACATCGGCTCTCCCGCTTCGCTGCCATCATCCATCCGCGCAAACTGTTTGCTCAGCGGCGCGCCCGCCACGTACAGCGGCCCTTCAATGGTGCGCGGCGTGCCAACGTCGAGACCCGCCGCGGCCTCTTTTTCGTCAGCGCGCATGTCAAGGTAATGCTCTAACCCCAGCCCGGCGGCGAGCAGCGCCGCTTCTTTGCGCTCGCCCAGCTCGTTCAGGTAGTTGACGGCCAGCCAGAATTCTTCGTCGGTGATATCAAATTTACGGATGGTCTGACACAGGTCGCTGAGCAGTTGATGCATGATAGCTTTGAAGCGTTCATTGCCCTGCTCGGAATTTAAGCCGCTGCTGATCGCCAGTAACGATTCCAGTTCGGTTTGTTTTGCTGGATTAACGGACATTGCGTGTTCCTCTTTTTGTAGGGTAAGGTTTGTTGTTTTAATCAATGGCCGACGGGTGTCGGCATAACGGCTGCACGCTGATATCCATATACGGATACAGCGGCAGTGCGGTTAAGAGGTCGTGGAGTTCCTGGTTATCGGCCACGTCAAAAATACTGACGTTGGCGTACAGCCCGGCGACGCGCCAGATGTGCAGCCATTTCCCTTCGCGCTGCAGCTGCTGGGAGTAGGCTTTCTCTTTCGCTTTGATCTCATCGGCTTCGGCTTTGGGCAGCGACGACGGGATATTGACGGTCATTTCAACTTTGAACAGCATCGGGATGTCCTTTTAGTGGCGCGCGTAATAACGCAGTTTGTCGAAGTCAATCTCCACGCCCAGCCCCGGCCCCTGCGGCAGCGAAACCTGCCCCTGGCTGAAATCGAGCGGCGTGACCACGATGTCGTCTTTCAGCAGCAGCGGGCCGAACATCTCGGTTCCCCACTGCATCCGTACGGTGGACCAGGCGTGCAGCGAGGCCACCGTACCGAGCGTGCCTTCCAGCATGGTGCCGCCGTACAGCGCCACCCCCGCCGCCTGCGCGACGTGCGCCAGCTTCAGCGCCTGCGCCGGACCGCCCGCTTTGGCAATCTTTAGCGCATAGGCGCCGCTAAACCCGCCGTGCGCCAGAGCAAAACCGTCGTGGCTGGTTGCCACCGCTTCATCGGCGAGAATCGGGACCTCAAAACGCTGGCTCAGGGTAATCAGCCCCTGCCGGTCCCAGAGCGGGGTTGGCTGTTCAACGAGGTCGATACCGCCGGCCTGTAATGCACTCATGCCTTTCACCGCGGTGGTGAAATCCCACGCCTGGTTAACGTCCACGAGAATGCTCACGCCATCGCCCAGCGCTGCTTTGATCGCCAGCGCATGCTGGATATCGGTTTTTAGCGATCGGGCACCAATTTTTAGCTTGAAGGTGTCGTGCCGCCCTTCCGCCAGCAGCCGCTTGCCTTCTTCAATGTCTTTGTCGGTATCGCCGCTCGCCAGCGTCCACAGCACCGGCAGACGGTCGGTTATCGCCCCGCCGAGCAGCGCGCTGACCGGCAGCCCCAGCAGCTTGCCCTGGGCATCGAGAAACGCGGTTTCCAGCGCCGATTTAGCAAAGGTGTTGCCCTTCACGCTGGCGTTCATTTTGTCGGCAAGCGCCGCCACGCCGCTGAAGGTCTGGCCGCGCAGCAGCGGTGCGAGATAGGTTTCAATGGCCGAGCGAATGGCCTCCGGGCTTTCCGCGCCGTAGCTCAGCCCGCCGATGGTGGTGGCTTCGCCCCAGCCGACCACGCCCTGCGCGCACTGCATGCGCACGAGGGTCAGGGTCTGGCAGCCCATGGTGGCCATCGACAGTTTGTGCGGGCGAATGGTGGGAATATCCACCAGCCAGCAGGTCAGTGATTCAATCGTTAACATCCGTTGCTCCTGCATGTTTGTGTTGTAAGGGGGTTGAAGGCAGGCTTCTCAGGGCAATCCATGCCAGCAGCGCATAGGCCATCAACAGTAAAGAAACTGGCCAGGAGGAATCGAAGGCCATCAGCAGCGCCACCGCCAGCATCGGGCCGAGGCCGCCGGAGAAGATGGACCCCACTTCGTGACCCAGCGCCAGCCCGGAGTAACGCACCCGCACCGGGAAGAGATCGCTCATAATGCACGGCTGGGTGCCAATCATCGCGCCGTGGCACACCGGCAGGCCGAGGAACATCGCCAGCATCACCGCGCCATAGCTGCCGGTGGAGAGTAGCCAGAAGAAGGGGAATGCCATCACCAGCAGGCCAATCACGCCGATGTAGTAAACGGGCTTCAGGCCAATCTTGTCCGACAGCGCGCCCCAGAAGAGGATCGAGAAAAACTCAATCAGCATCGCCAGCGTCACCGCGCTGATGATCTCCCCGGTGCCGATACCAATGTGTTTGGCGTAGACCACCGAGAAGGTGAAGAAAATGATGGCGTCAATGGGGGGGCTTTGCGGCGATGGTTATCTTCTGGACCACGCCGGATCGCGCGCTCTCCCTGCGCGCCCGTGCGCTGGGCATTGCGGTGATCAACGGCACCGGCATGACCGGCGCGGCGCTGGGCCCCTTGCTGATGGGGCTGATGAAAGACGTCACCGGCAGCTTCAACGCCGGGATCTACATGGTGGCCGCCTTCCTGATTCTGGGTGCCGTTATCGTCGCGTTCATTCCGATGAAGGGGGCCCAGCGTCAGTCTGCTACGGCCAGTGCCGCCCCGGAGTCGGCGTAAACGCCTCGTCCGGGCGACCGGCAATTATCACTTAGGCCGGATAAGGCGTTTCGCCGCCATCCGGCATGATGCGTAACGGCCGGATGGCGCTGCGCTTATCCGGCCTACCATCAGAAGGTATAGCTCGCCCCCACCTGCACGGTTCGATCGCGACCAATCCAGCAGTTGGTGCTGTCATAACAGGTCAACGTCTCTTTGTTGGTCAGGTTCTGTGCGCTGGCTTTCAGCATGAGCCCAGCAAGGCTGCTGTCCACGGCGGACATATCGTAAGACAGCGACATATCGTACTGCGTTGTGCCCCCCAGTTTACCCGCCTTGTTATCCGGCGAGATTTCCATCGGACCGGTATAGCGCGCCCCTGCGCCGATCGTCAGCCCGCGCACCAGGCTTTGATCGAAGGTATAGTCGCCCCACAGGTTGAACGCATTTTCGGGGATCTGCGTCGGGCGTTTGCCCTGATAGCGCTCATCTTCGGTATTGATGGCGTGGGTATAGGCGTAGTTGGCTATCAGGTTAATATTGTCGGTTGGACGGCTGATGACCGACAGCTCTGCCCCTTTGGACTCAATTTCCCCGGTCTGGCGGTACACCCAGCTCGGATCCGCGCTCAGCACGTTTTTCTGTCGGATATTGAAGACTGAGGCGGTAAAGGTGGTCGCATAGTCCGCCAGCAGGTACTTCACCCCGCCTTCCACCTGCTTGCTGGTGGTAGGTTTCACCTGTTCAGCCGTCAGGCCGTTAGCCGGTGATACCGGTTTAAACCCTTCGGAATAGCTGATAAACGGCGACAGCCCGTTGTCAAAGGCGTACAGCACGCCAAGGCGCTTGGTCACGCGATCCTGAGAGATCCACGCTTTCTCGTCGTTGTTCAGGTAATCGGTCGTCGCGGACTGGTATTCGTCGTAGCGTAGGCTGGCAAGAATATTCAGGCCACCCCAGGCCATCTGGTCCTGCAGGTAGTAACCCTTCTGGTTGTAGGAAAGGCGGTTTTTCTGCGCGGTGTACAGTCCCAGCGCCCCTTCATTCACCTGCGCAAAGTCCGGGTTGCGCATATCCATATTTGGCGGCGGAGTCAGATAGTTGGAATAGCGATAATGGTAGTGCGAATTCAGCTTCTGATAGTCGAACCCTGTCAGCAGGTGGTGCTGCCACTCGCCAAGCGACAGCGTCCGCGTGATCTGGTTGTCGATATTAAAGCTGTGCAGATTTTCGTCGGTGGTATAGGCGGAGCGGTTCAGTTCGTAAACCGGATTACCTGCATTGCCGGTGGAATAGACGCTCTGCTGATGCGTGTCGATATCAAAGTAACGCGCCTTCTGCGCAATGCCCCAGCCGCTGTCGAATTCGTGTTCAAAGCTGTAGCCCACCATCCACTGGCGCTGCTTGAAGCCGTTCCAGTCGTCACCGGCATAATCGCGTTTATTGGCGTAGCTGGAGCGCAAATAGGAAAGCGGCAGCGGGTTAGATGGCGTCAGGCTTGGGGTATTTTGCGCCAACGCATCCAGCGTGAGACGGGTTTTCCCGCCTGGCTGCCAGGTCACGCTGGGCGCCACCAGATAATCTTCATAGCGCGTGGTATGGGGCTGATCGTCACCCTCGGTCGCTTTGCCCAGCAGGCGATAGCTCCAGTCGCTCTCGGCGATGCGTCCGGTCGAGTCAAGGTAGCCCTCTTTGAGGTTGCGAGTCCCGGTAATGAAGCTGACTTCCGTGCGCGGCGTGGTCTGCGGTTTCTTCCCTTGAATATTCACCAACCCGCCCGGCGAACCGCTGCCGTAGAGCACCGAGGACGGCCCTTTAAGGATATCGACGCTATCAATCAGCAGCGGGTCGATCCGCGCTTTGGTATTACCGGTCACGTTATAGGGCAACTGGAGGCCGTTATAGAATTCGTTGTCGACGTTAAAGCCGCGAATCTTGTATTCGCTCATGTAGGTCGTGCTGCCGCGCGACTCGGTCGCCACACCGGGCGCATAACGCAGAATCTCATTCACCGAGGTGGCGTGACGCAGGGCGATGTCATGCTGGCCGATAGTGTTGATAACCTGCGGCGTCTTGCTCTCCGCCACCGCGGATTTGGTGGCACTGTTGGTCCAGTCAGCCAGTTCGCTCCCCTCGCCGGAGGCGGTTACCAGCATGGTGGTTTCGTTGTTATCGGCATAGGCCTGCGATGCAAGCGCGAATGTTATCATCCCGGAGAGTGCGCAAAGGTGGAAAACGGCGTTATTCATTATCGTTGAGCTCAAAAAAACAAAGAACGATAATTATTATCATCCGCATTTACTATTCAACAACAAAATAAGAAGGGATTTAAAAATGTGATGCAGATCGGATTTTATCGAAAAAAGAAACGGCCCCTTACGGGGCCGTCAGAAGACATTATTCGCGGCGAATCAGGCGGAATACCGCCAGCACAACGATGGCGCCAACCACGGCGACCAGGAAGCTGTGCAGGTTAAAACCGGTGACGCTGCCACCGATGCCAAACGTGGTCGCAAGCCAACCGCCCACTACCGCACCCACAATACCCAGGATACAGGTGAGGATAAAGCCACCCCCATCGCGTCCCGGCATAATGAATTTGGCAATAACACCGGCAATCAGACCAAAAATAATCCAGGTAATAATACCCATTTTTCCCACCTCTCCTGTTCCATTAACAGCAATAAAAGCGCCGACATTCTGCGCCGCTAATGTTTCAAGTATAGGTAATTGTTCTTAAAAAACCTGGCGTAACGATGATATTTTATACGGATAAATACGAATATTGATGTAGGTACTGTCTTAAGTCCGTTACACTGCGCAAATCTGTCGTGATGTTAAATATTTCCAATTAGATGCTTAAGTTCTATTTTTCGACGCCGATATCTTATAAAGAACCTGCCCTTCAGGAGCCATTCAGGTGAGTGAGCATAACGCACAGTTTCTTAAGCAAAACCCGCTAGCCGTACTCAATATTTTACGCGATCTTCAGCGCACCAACGCCGCGCTGCGCGTGAGCTGGTCTTCTCGCCAGTTTATTAGCCGTATTCTCGACGCCAGCCAGGAGCATCTGGTCATTGATTTTGGCAGTCGTGAAGAAGACAACGATGCCGCGCGTGCCGCCAAAAATATCAGCATCGTGGCGGAAACCAACGGCGCAAAAATCGAATTTACTATTGCGGAAATGCGGGTCGAAGATTTTCAAGGGCTACCGGCCTTTGTGATGCCTACCCCGCCGGCGCTCTGGTTTATTCAACGTCGTGAGTTTTTTCGCATGCCCGCGCCGCTACACCCGCCCTACTATGGCGTCGCCACGCTGCCGGATAAAAGCCCGCTACGCTTTCGACTGTTTGATTTATCGCTGGGAGGCATGGGCGCGCTTCTGGAAGGCCCCGCGCCGGAGAGTCTGCAGCCGGGTATCGAACTGAAAGAGATTGAGCTGGATATGGGACAATGGGGACGTTTCCGCTTTGATGCGCAACTGCTGGCGATCAGCGAACGTAAGGTGGTTGACAGCAAAAACGAAACGATTGTCACCCCGCGCCTGAGCTTTCGTTTTCTGCATATGACGCCGGTACTTGAACGCTCGCTCCAGCGCATTATCTTTTCACTGGAGCGAGAGGCCCGCGAACGGGCCAATAACGTCCGCTAACTACATGGCGTCCATCGCTTTCTGTACTTTCCAGATATAGCGTGGCGCCTGCGGCGCCGGATGTTTCTTCACAACATGCTCGAAGAATTCATCCTTATCCAGTTCGTTAATTTCGGCAATCGCCTTTTTGCGGTCTGATGAGAAGGTGCGCAGCAGCGCACCTGCGCCGTTCGCGTAGGACACCACCAGCGCATACTGCATCACTTCCGGGTCGTTAATGCCCGCCAGCGAGCCGTGCTCCAGAATGCTCAGATAGGCCGCCCCCATTGAGATATTACGCTCCGGATTTTTCAGTTCGCTGGTCGACGGCTGGCCGCTCCAGCCCATATAACGGTAAACGTCCAGCCCGGAGGTGGAGGCCTTCAGCTGCATCAGGCCAACCGCGTTTGATTTGCTGACCAGGGTCGGATTCCCGCCGGACTCTACGGCAATAATCGCGGTGATCAAGCGTGGGCTAACGCCCCATGCCGCACCGGCTTTTTCGCTAATGGGCATCCACTGCATCGCTCGCTTTACCGGCACTTCAGGGTTCCATGGCGGATTACGGTAATCCGATTTAGAGCTACATCCGGCGAGTAATACAATTAAAAAAGCAAACCATCTTAATTTCACGCATCTATCCTTTTAGCTGAACTTTGCTGCCGTTAATGACAACCACTGGCTCAGGCGGCATGATACTCGTTTCGTACTCAGCAAGGAAATGCCATGTCTCAGTTTCATCTTATCGCCCCTTCCGGCTATTGCATTAACCAGTCCGCCGCGCTGCGCGGGGTGTCGCGATTAGAAGAGGCCGGACATCAGGTCACCCATCAGCAGGTTATCGCCCGTCGCGACCGCCGTTTTGCCGGCACGGAAAGCGAAAGACTGGGCGATCTTAACGGTCTTGTTTCGCTGACGGGTAAAAATCAGATTGTGATGCCGGTACGCGGCGGCTACGGCGCGAGCCGATTACTTGATCGCATCGACTGGCAGGGGCTGGCGGCTCGCCAACAGCGCGATCCGCTGCTTATCTGCGGCCACAGCGATTTTACCGCCATCCAGATGGGGCTACTGGCCCACGGCAACGTCATTACCTTTAGCGGGCCGATGCTGGCCGGGAACTTCGGTGCCGAAACGCTAAACGATTTTACCGAAAGGCACTTCTGGCAGGCCCTGAAAAATCCGACCTATTCCGTCGAGTGGCGTGGCGACGGCCCGGCCTGTGAGGCGCAGGGCACGCTGTGGGGAGGGAACCTGGCCATGATCGTTTCGCTGATAGGTACGCCGTGGCTCCCGGAGATTCGCGACGGCATTCTGGTGCTGGAAGACATCAACGAGCATCCGTTCCGCGTTGAACGCATGCTGTTACAACTGCTGCACGCGGGCATTTTTTCACGCCAGCGAGCCGTTGTGCTGGGTAGTTTTACCGGCGCGGCGCCGAACGATTACGACGCAGGCTACGATCTCAACGCCATGTATGATTACCTGCGTTCACGGCTGGCGATTCCGCTGATTACCGGTCTCGATTTTGGCCATGAGCAGCGCACGGTGACGCTGGCGCTGGGCGCACAGGCGCAGTTGATCCATGCGTCTGGTCATTCAACGCTCACGTTGAGCGGTCATCCGGTATTAAGTGAATAAAAAAACAATAAACACCGCTTATTAGTCCAATGCTCACGCCCTAATTATGGTAACGTTTTGTTACCAGCAAGCACGATTAGGGGAGTGCGTGAACATTGGACGCCACGGCAGTCATTAGTCTCTTTATTTTGGGTTCGGTCTTAGTAACCTGCAGTATTCTCTTAAGCTCATTTTCTTCCCGCCTCGGCATCCCGATACTGGTTATCTTTTTGGCTATTGGTATGCTCGCAGGTGTTGATGGCATTGGCGGCATTCCGTTCGACAACTACCCTTTCGCGTATATGGTCAGTAACCTGGCGCTGGCGGTGATCCTGCTGGACGGCGGGATGCGCACCCAGGCCAGTTCTTTTCGCGTGGCGCTCGGCCCGGCGCTGTCGCTGGCGACGCTGGGCGTGCTCATCACCTCCGGCCTGACCGGGATGATGGCGGCCTGGCTATTTAAGCTGGACATGATGGAAGGGCTGCTGATCGGCGCGATTGTCGGGTCGACCGACGCCGCGGCGGTATTCTCGCTGCTCGGCGGCAAAGGGCTGAACGAACGCGTGGGTTCCACGCTGGAGATTGAGTCCGGCAGTAACGACCCGATGGCGGTGTTTCTGACCATCACGCTGATTGAGATGATTCAGCAGCATGAGACGGGCCTGAGCTGGATGTTCCTTGTACATATCATTCAGCAGTTCGGCTTGGGGATTGTGATTGGTCTTGGCGGCGGCTATCTGCTGCTGCAAATGATCAACCGTATCGCGCTGCCCGCCGGGCTGTATCCGCTGCTGGCGCTGAGCGGCGGGATCATGATTTTTGCCGTCACCACCACGCTCGACGGCAGCGGTATCCTGGCGGTGTACCTGTGCGGCTTCCTGCTCGGTAACCGACCGATCCGCAACCGGTTTGGTATTCTGCAAAACTTCGATGGCCTGGCCTGGCTGGCGCAGATTGCCATGTTCCTCGTGCTGGGGTTGCTGGTCACGCCGTCTGACCTGTTGCCGATAGCCATTCCGGCGCTGCTGCTCTCTATCTGGATGATCTTTATTGCCCGCCCGCTTTCGGTTTTCGCCGGGTTGCTGCCGTTCCGCGGCTTTAACCTGCGCGAGCGCACCTTTATCAGCTGGGTGGGGCTGCGCGGCGCGGTACCGATTATCCTCGCGGTGTTTCCGATGATGGCCGGTCTGGAGAATGCGCGACTGTTCTTTAATGTCGCCTTCTTCGTGGTCCTGATATCACTGCTGCTGCAAGGCACCTCGCTGTCGTGGGCGGCGAAGAAAGCCAAAGTGGTGGTACCGCCGGTCGGCTGGCCTATCTCCCGCGTGGGGCTGGATATTCACCCGGAGAATCCATGGGAACAGTTTGTCTACCAGCTCAGCGCCGAAAAATGGTGCGTGGGTGCGGCGCTGCGCGATCTGCATATGCCGCCGGAAACGCGTATTGCCGCGCTGTTTCGCGATAACGCGCTGCTGCACCCCACCGGCAGCACGCGCCTGCGCGAAAATGACATTCTGTGCGTGATTGGCCGCGAACGCGACCTGCCGCTATTGGGCAAACTGTTTAGCCAGTCGCCGCCGATATCGCTGGATCAGCGCTTTTTTGGCGACTTTATTCTGGAAGCTGGCGCCAAGTTTGCCGACGTCGCGCTGATTTACGGCCTCGATGGCGGTGAAGAGTACCGCGATAACCAGCAGTCTTTGGGCGATATCGTGGAGCATCTGCTGGGCGCAGCGCCGGTCGTGGGTGACCAGGTGGAGTTTGCCGGAATGGTGTGGACGGTCGCTGAAAAACAAGAGAATCAGGTGTTAAAAGTCGGCGTGCGGGTGGCCGAGGAAGAATCGGAGTAGCGTGTTTGTTGCCCAATGGCGCTGTGGCCTATCCGGCTTGCGGGAGTGGTGAACGATTGTAGGCCCGGTAAGCACAGCGCCACCGGGCAAACACGTAAAGGTTACACTGTCACAACGGGAACGCGCGGCGCCAGCGCACACATTAGCTCATAGCCGACGGTACGGGCGCTGGCAGCCACTTCATCAATCTTAATTTCCTGCCCCCACAGCTCAACGGCAGTACCAATTCCTGCCTGCGGGCACGGCGTTAAGTCCACTGCCAGCATATCCATCGAGATAGCGCCAACCGTACCGGTACGAATCCCATCCACCAGCACCGGGGTGCCGTTGGCGGCAATACGCGGGTAGCCGTCGGCGTAACCGCAGGCAACAATGCCAATACGCTGCTCTTCTTTCGCGCGATAGCGACTGCCATACCCCACCGCATCGCCGGGTTTGAGGTTCTGCACGCCGATAATCTGGCTGCTCAGCGTCATCACCGGCTTGAGGCCGGTGTTCGCGATATCCTGCCACTGGCCGGAAGGCGACGCGCCGTAGAGCACAATACCGGGCCTTACCCAGTCGAAATGGGTTTCCGGATGCCACATCGTGGCCGCCGAGTTGGCTAATGAACGTGGACAGTCCAACCCTTCCGCCGCCTGCGCGATCAGGCGCATCGGTTCAGTTACGCCGTCGGTATTTTCCGCTTGCGCAAAATGCGACATGAGGGTCACCGCGCCGACGTTCTTCATACCGCGCAGTTGTTGCCAGACCGTATGTACTCGATCCGGTGCAAAACCGAGACGGTTCATCCCGCTGTTCACTTTCAGATAGACATCAATTGGCGCATGCAGCCTGGCATTCTGTAGCGCTTTAATCTGCCAGTTGCTGTGCACGCTGGTGGTCAGCCGATATTTATCAAACAGCTCCAGTTCGTCGGCATGGAAAAAACCTTCCAGCAGCAGAATCGGCCCTTTCCAGCCGCGTTCACGCAGCAGAATCGCCTCCTCCAGGTTGAGCATCGCAAAACCGTCGGTTTCCTTCAGGGCATTCCATACCCGATCCAGGCCATGGCCATAGGCGTTGGCCTTCACCACCGACCACACGCGGGCCCCATTAGCGGCCCGTCGGGCAATAGCAAGATTGTATCTTAGCGCCTGCAGATTAATGCTGGCGAGCACGGGACGTGACATGCGTTCTCCTTAGTGGTGCGCACCATGCAAGTGCTGCAAACGAGTGGGCGTGAAGCCCGGCGAATAACGTGCGACGCTGAGATCATCATAGGGGATAGCCGGCATTCTGCCAGACATCAGATCGCTCAGCAGCTGGCCGGAACCGCAGGACATGGTCCAGCCCAGCGTCCCGTGGCCGGTATTAAGCCACAGATTTTTGAACGCCGTTTTGCCGACCACCGGCGTGCCGTCCGGGGTCATTGGACGCAGTCCGGTCCAGAACGTAGCCTCTTCCACGTGGCCGCCGCGCGGGAACAGATCGCGCACGACCATCTCCAGCGTCTCGCGACGCGGCTGGAGCAGCTCGGTATTAAAGCCAACGATCTCCGCCATGCCGCCAACGCGGATACGGTTGTCAAAGCGGGTAATCGCGATTTTATAGGTCTCATCAAGGATCGTGGATACCGGCGCCCCGCTTTCTTCAACGATCGGAATGGTCAGCGAGTAGCCCTTCAGCGGATAAACCGGGATATCCACCAGCCCTTTGAGCATGGCGGTAGAGTAAGAACCAAAAGCCATCACGTAAGCATCGGCTTTGACCACTTCGTCGCCGCACTTCACGCCGACAATGCGTTCGCCCTCTTTAATCAGGCTGTCTACCGGCGTATTGAAGCGGAACTGCACGCCCGCCTGCTCAGCCATTTTCGCCAACCGCTGGGTAAACAGCTGGCAGTCGCCGGTTTCATCGTTGGGCAAGCGCAGGCCGCCGGTCAGCTTATGGGCAACCTCCGCCAGCGCCGGTTCAACCTCGGCGAGACGCGAGGCTTCCAGCAGTTGATACGGCACCCCCGCATCTTCCAGCACGGCGATATCGCGGGTGGCGTTCTCATACTGTTGGGCGGTGCGGAACAGTTGCAACGTTCCGCCCTGACGGCCCTCGTAGGCAATACCGGTGGTTTCACGCAGGGTTTTCAGACAGTCGCGGCTGTACTCCGCCAGGCGCACCATCCGCCCTTTGTTTTCCATATAGTGTCGCGTGTCGCAGTTGCGCAGCATTTGCCACATCCACTTCAGCTGGAAACCGGTGCCGTCCAGGCGAATCGCCAGCGGCGCATGGCGCTGGAACATCCATTTAATCGCCTTAAGCGGCACGCCCGGTGCCGCCCAGGGCGCGGCATAGCCCGGAGAGATTTGCCCGGCGTTAGCGGCGCTGGTCTCGAGCGCCGGACCGGCCTCACGGTCGATAACCGTTACCTGATGCCCCGCCTGACTTAAATACCAGGCGCTGGTCACGCCCACCACGCCACTTCCCAGTATGACAATGTGCATAGCCACTCCAATCCAGAATGAGTAAAAGAACAATCTTCTAATTACAAATTGATAACCCAGATGAAAATATTATTCAACATACGCTTTTTTTATGGTGACTGACTTCACACAGCGCGCATGCTGCGGGGTAGCGGTGAAGTTGACATCTCCTGCTGTGCGCAATTTTTTGTCAGCATAAAATGCTGAGAATGAGCAAAAATATCGCCAGTAAAATGAATAAATCATGAAGTTTAGAAAACGTGGTTGTTACAGAATTTCTGCGGTGTTCTATTCTTGAAGAGAGGCTCTCCAGACAGAGAGAGTCGCCAACAATGAGGGCGCGCTAATGGCTACGATTGACTCGATGAATAAGGATGCAACTCGTCTGAGCGATGGACCCGACTGGACGTTTTCGCTGCTGGAAACCTACCTGGCGGAAATTGACCGGGTGGCGAAGCTATACCGACTGGATACCTATCCGCATCAGATTGAAGTCATTACCTCTGAGCAGATGATGGATGCCTACTCCAGCGTCGGGATGCCGATTAACTACCCCCACTGGTCGTTTGGTAAAAAGTTTATTGAGACCGAGCGCCAGTATAAGCACGGGCAGCAGGGTCTGGCCTATGAAATTGTTATTAACTCCAACCCCTGTATTGCCTATCTGATGGAAGAGAACACCATCACCATGCAGGCGCTGGTGATGGCGCATGCCTGCTACGGACACAACTCTTTCTTTAAAAACAACTATCTGTTCCGCAGCTGGACCGATGCCAGTTCGATCGTCGACTATCTGCTGTTCGCGCGGAAATACATTACCGAATGCGAAGAGCGCTACGGCGTGGATGAAGTGGAACGCCTGCTCGACTCGTGCCATGCGCTGATGAACTACGGCGTTGACCGCTATAAACGGCCGTCAAAAATCTCGCTGCAGGAAGAAAAGGCGCGGCAGAAGAGCCGTGAAGAGTACCTGCAAAGCCAGGTGAATACCCTGTGGCGCACGCTACCGAAGCGCGATGAAGAGAAAGCCGTCGAGTCCGCGCGCCGCTACCCTTCCGAGCCGCAGGAGAACCTGCTGTACTTTATGGAAAAGAACGCGCCGCTGCTGGAACCGTGGCAGCGGGAGATTCTGCGTATCGTGCGCAAGGTGAGCCAGTATTTCTACCCGCAGAAACAGACGCAGGTGATGAACGAAGGCTGGGCGACCTTCTGGCACTATACCATCCTTAACCACCTGTATGATGAAGGCAAAGTGACCGAGCGCTTTATGCTGGAATTCCTGCACAGTCACACTAACGTGGTATTCCAGCCGCCGTACAATAGCCCCTGGTATAGCGGTATCAACCCGTATGCGCTGGGCTTTGCCATGTTCCAGGATATTAAGCGCATCTGTCAGAACCCGACCGATGAGGACAAGTACTGGTTCCCGGACATCGCCGGTTCCGACTGGCTGACCACCCTGCACTTTGCAATGCGTGACTTCAAAGACGAGAGTTTTATCAGCCAGTTCCTGTCGCCGAAAATCATGCGTGACTTCCGGCTGTTTACCGTTCTGGACGACGATCGCAATAATTATCTGGAGATTTCGGCTATTCACAACGAAGAGGGCTATCGGGAAATCCGCTCCCAGCTCTCTTCCCAATATAATCTCAGTAATCTTGAGCCGAATATACAGGTGTGGAATGTTGACCTGCGCGGCGACCGCTCGCTGACCCTGCGTTACGTCCCGCACAACCGCGCGCCGCTGGATAAAGGGCGCAAAGAGGTGCTGAAACATGTCCATCGCCTGTGGGGGTTTGATGTACATCTGGAGCAGCAGAACGCCGACGGTAGTATTGAGCTGCTTGAACGTTGCCCGCCAAGGCCGAATGCGCTGTAAAGAATGAGATGACAAGCGGTAAGTGAAGCGGCTTTACGCAAGAATCTCCTTCGTGTCTCGCCGCCATAAA